>JAHEZK010000005.1 GCA_023251115.1 Nitrosomicrobium frigidum (SeqCode)
ATAGCCATTGCCACTAATATTTTTTGCTTCATTCCTCCTGACAAATACATCGCAAGTTTACTTCTCACATCGTATAATTCAAAATCTTGAAGGATCTTTTTGGTTCTTATTGAGGCTTCGTGCTTATTCACTCCTCTAATCCTTAGCCAAAAATAAACGTGATCCCATGGGGTAAGAGCGCGTAATGGTCTTCCCTCCTGCGGTACAATGGAGATTTGATTTCTTATTTTTTCAGTATCTCTAACAAGGTCGTTTTCAAATATTTTTACAGTTCCAGAAGTTGGTAATAGCTGTGTTGCACAAATTCTGACAAATGTAGTCTTTCCTGCACCATTTCTTCCAAGAAGGGTGAAGATCCTTCCAGGTTCTATATTTAAGGAAATGTTGTCTATGGCAACCGATTTTGATCCTTTATACCTTTTTGTAACTTCAACAGCCTGTACTGCGCTCATAATACCTGTATATATATAACTGGTTTACTCCACGTTAATAGAAACTCCGTGGTCTTTTGAATCTTTTAACTTGAATGTTACCTCTAATATTCCGTTTTTATAAGATGACTTTCCTGAAGATGGTTCGATTTCATTCGGAAGTTCTATTTTTTTGTTGTATCTACGTTCTCCTGAAAGAGACTCAATTGTCAATGAAGTTTCATTAGCAGATATCCTCAAATCGCTTTTAATTACGCCTGGAAGTTCGGCAATAATTTTCAACTTGTCAACATCTTTTATGATATCCACAACAGGCTCCCTTTGATCACTGACCGAAAATCTGCCAGATAGAGAACTTGGGAAAGTATTTAGGTTTCCAAATTTTCTGACGATCGGTTTACCGTCTTCACCAATCTTAAATGAGTACCCATAAACAATTGGACCCATTTCACGCACAACGGATCCATCATCAAGCTTCCGTTCCCTTATCAGATTCTTTGGAACATTTTGATCCATGTTCTTAACAGCTTCTTGCATTAACTTTTCCATTTCCTTCATCATGGAATCCACATCTGGAAACCAAGAATTGGATCTTCTTCGCCCAAACCACTCATCAAACGGACTAGACATAGTTATTATCTTAATTTATTAGATATAAATTTTACAAACAACACATGTCAAGTCTTCTTTGTATCATCCAATTCTTTGATTAGCCACTTTTGCCTTTCACTAAGTTTAGTGGGTATGTCAAGTTTAATTTTTACAATTTGGTCTCCTCTAGATCGTCTACCATGTACCGGTATTCCTTTACCTCTTAAATTAAAAATTGAATCTACTTGGGAGCCTGCAGGGATTTTCAATTTTTCGCCTCCATGTAGCGTAGGTATTATGATTTCTGTGCCCAATACCAGTTCTGTGTATTTCAGTTTCAAAGTATAGAGCAAATGGCCGTCTTCAAGTCTTTCAAATGTTTGATGTGGTTTGATATGAATTCGAATGAAGAGGTCTCCTGGAACTCCGTTTTCGTAGGAAATACCTCTACCGCTTAGTTGTAGTGTCATACCATCCTCAATACCCGGAGGAATCTCTACCTGTATATTTTTTCTAGCTGGAACCTTGCCTGATGCTTTACAATTTTTACATGGTTTTTCAATTATTTCTCCAACTCCTCTACATGTTCTGCAAGTTTCCACTGTGACAAAAGTTGAAAACCTATTTTCATTAATGACCCTTTTTGTTTGACCAAGTCCGTTGCACGCCATACATTTTTTGCGTTTCGTACCAGGATAACAACCGCTCCCATTGCACTCTGAACACTTTTCTAATGATGGGACTTCAATCGTTTCCTTCTTTCCAGTTACTACATCTTCCAGTGTGAGGGATAAATCAAGAACTGTGTCCTCACCTCTATTGCTTCTTCCAAAGTTAAAACCAAATCCAAATGGATCACCTCTATTTCTGGCTGAAGATCCTCCTCCGAATAATTGCTCAAAAATATCTTTGATCCCTCCAAATCCGATATCTCTAAAAATCTCATCAAAATTAGACTCGGATCCTCTGAAAACTTCCTCCGGTCCTACATGACCATATTTATCATATTTTTTTCTCTTGTCGTCATCGGACAAAACGGCATAAGCTTCTGAAATTTCTTTAAACTTTTCTTCGGCATCTGAGCTCTTATTTCTGTCAGGATGGTATTGGAGAGCTAATTTCCTATATTTGCTTTTGATTTCATCTTTAGTAGCATTCCGATCAGCATTCAAGACCTCGTAATAATCACGCTTTGTACTCATGGTAAGAAACCATTGATTAAAAATAATTGATACATGTCAGGTTGGCCTTTGTAGCATCTTGTTATTGCTGGGTATTAGATTGGTTAGCACTATCTGAAGTAGGATTTGCACTATCTGAAGTAGGATTTGCACTATCTGAAGTAGGATTTGCACTATCTGAAGTAGGATTTGCACTATCTGAATTCTGAGAGGTCGCCTGTTGGGATGCAGCTGACCCAGCGGCTCTATATGCTTCGGTACTTATTTCACCTACTATGTTTTTTAGAGCTTCTATTTTCTTCTTAATTTCTTCAATATTGTTTGATGAGACAGCTTCTCTCAAATCCTTGACCGCGTTATTAACTTTTTCAACTTGTTCAGGTTTAATTTTATCTTTTAGGTCTTGCTGAGCTAATTTTTCTGCAGTATAAATTAGATTATCTGCTTCGTTTTTCACTTCTGCTTGTTCCTTCTTTTGTTTATCTTGGTCTGCAAATTGCTCTGATTCCTTCTTGAGTCTTTCAATATCATCCTTAGATAACTTCGTATTTGCAGAAATTGTTATTTTTGATTCCTTTGAAGTAGCTAGGTCCTTTGCGGTAACATTAAGAATCCCATTTGCGTCGATGTCAAAGGTAACTTCTACTTGGGGAATTCCTCTGGGTGCCGGCGGTATTCCTGATAGATTAAACATGCCTAGAGAAACACAATCGGACGCCATTGACCTTTCCCCTTGAACAACATGTACAGTTACTGCATTTTGGTAGTCTGCAGCAGTAGTAAAGACTTTGCTTTTCTTCGTAGGGATTGTGGTGTTTCTTTCGATAAGTGGCTCTTTTAGTCCTCCGAGTACTTCAACTCCTAAAGTTAGCGGTGTCACGTCTACAAGCAAAATATCTGTGGTTACATCCCCTGCTATGATTGCTCCTTGAATAGCAGCTCCCATCGCCACTGCTTCCATTGGATCAATTCCTCTTTCAGGTTCCTTACCCATTACATTTGTAATGAATTGTCTTACTATTGGCATTCTTGTCGGTCCACCAATCAAAATAATCTTTTCAATGTCTGCAGGTTTCATCTTTGCGTCCTCAATTGCTTGAAGCATGGGTCCCTTACATCTTTCAATTATTGGTCTCAGCAATTCCTCCAACTTTGACCTAGAAAGTGTCATAACCAAATTTTTGGGACCCGTAGATTGATCGTATGATAAGAATGGCAGATTTACTTCCGTTGTCATAACATTAGAAAGTTCAATTTTTGCTTTTTCTGCCGCCTCTTTTATTCTCATCATTGCTGCTTTGTCATTATGAACATCGATGGAATTTTGATTTTGAAATTCGTGGGTAATGTATTCAACAACAAGATTATCCATGTCTGTTCCACCCAATTGGGTATCCCCAGACGTACTCTTTACTTGAAATACACCTCCTCCCATTTCCATTATGGTAACATCTAGGGTTCCACCACCGAAATCGAATACCATTATCTTCAAGTCTTTGTTTACTTTATCCAGACCATATGCAAGCGAGGCAGCGGTAGGTTCATTGATAATTCTTACGACTTCTAGGCCTGCAATTTCGCCTGCGTCTTTAGTTGCCTGTCGTTGATTATCATTAAAATACGCCGGGACTGTTATTACAGCTTTGTCAACAGTTTCTCCTATGTAAGCTTCAGAATCTCTTTTTATCTTTTGCAAAATAAAAGAGGATATCTGTTGGGGAGTGTACTCCTTGCCATATACTTTAAATTTGAAATCAGTTCCCATCTTGCGTTTGGCTGCAATTACGGTACCTTCAGGGTTTGTAACCATCTGCCTTCTTGCGGGTTCGCCCACCAGTAATTGGCCATCTTTAGTAAATGCTACATATGAGGGGAATGCTTTTCCACCTACTGAAGTTCCCTCAGCAGCTTGTATTATTGTGGGTTTTCCTCCAATCATAACCGAGGCTGCAGAATTACTTGTTCCAAGATCTATCCCAATAATTTTACTCATAATTTCTTTTCACTACTCCTTATTTTTTTCATTAATATCTTTATTTGTAACTGTTCTTTTAGATAAAATGACTGAAGAAGGTCTTAAAACTTTATTGTTTAATAGATATCCTTTCCTTACCACCTCCATTATTGTATTGTCCGGGGCCAATTCGTTTGTTACAAAACCAATCGCGTCATGTACATTAGGATCAAAGGGTGTGCCTAAAGTTTCAATTTCGACCAAGCCTTCTTCTTTCATCAAGCTCTCAAAGTTTGTCATAATACCACGAATTCCTCCTACCAAAGTGGAATCATATTGGCCATTTTTTATGGTTTCAAGAGCCAATACACAATCGTCGTAAACTTTGAGTAGTTTAAGAAAAAGTTGGCCCTTATTCTCTTCAATTTTTGACTCCATCTGTCTCCCTATTTGTTTCCTATAATTATCGAAATCTGCCATAAGGTATCTTAGTTTAGATAGGTTTTTTTCGGAAATTTCTTTTTCTTTTTCAAGCTCCCTTTTCAAGAACTCTATTTCTCTTTTCAGTACCTCGCTATCTGTAATCTCAGAATACTCCTCATCTTCGAGCCCATCACTCTTTGTCTGTTTTTTTAATGATTCACTATCTGCAATCTCAGAGTCCGAATTATCTTTATCATTTTTCATAATATCGAGCAAGATCGAAAATGTTTTGAGTTCTCTTAGATAATTATCTATCGCTGAATAGACTGTAAGATCAAAAAATATAATAAACCAATTCAAGCGCTGTTAGTGTCATTACATAAATTGGAAGACGAAGAACTAAAGATGTTAAATGAGAAAAAAATGAAAAAGCTACAAGAACTGATTAATGAAAAAGAACAATTAAAAAATATTAAGGAGCCAGTCGTTCTGGATGACTCTACGTTTTCTCAGACTATCAACAAATTTCCATTGACATTGGTAGACTTTTGGGCACCGTGGTGCGGACCTTGCAGGATGATGTCCCCAATCATTGACGAAATTGGTAAAGACTACTTGGGCAAATTGGTTGTGGGTAAAATAAACGTTGATGAAAATCCATTGGTAGCAGGACAGTTCGGCATTTCAAGTATTCCCACTCTGTTATTGTTCAAGAGAGGCCAAGCAGTAAACAAGATTATCGGATCAGTATCTAAAAATAAAATAGCGGAAATGATTACAATGCATTTAGACTAGAACCTGCACTCTTGTTCCTCATTTTAGTAATTTCTAGGATAGAAAAACAACTGGTTAGCATAGTTCCACACCTTATATGATGGCAATATTATCTATGTTGGATTTTTTCTTGAAATAATTACTATATATCAATATTGAATAATTGTGGCGCATATATCGAACCCTCTCTTACCCTTTTTACTTTTGCAACAGATAGGTAATGCGGCCATAAGGTAATAATGATAGAACCTTCTGGAACTCCTTCGGGAGATTCAATAAGTACAACGTCATTAGGGTTAACACCATGTTCATTCAGTACTACCTTGCTCCTTTCTACAAGCTCGGCGGACATTCCACTACTGTAAAGATACACTTTATCTACGTACTCTATCTTAGCATCCATTTCTATCTAATGAATCGTCTATGTATAGTTCCTTATCTAAATTTTGTTTGGATTATAATTCGTCAATGGGGAATTTGGATCTGCAACCTATACATTCGTAAATTTCAGTTCCAACAGGCCCACTTACATTAAATCTAACAATTGTAGTGCACTTTGGACAACGACCTTCAACCGTTCTTCTACTCTTATGTGGTCTTGAGGTACTCTTTCTTCTTCCCATGATTCAAATTGGATATTAATTAACTGGCTTATAAATCACATTGAATATTCTATTTGTGGCGCTTTGTTTGAAAACAGAGTTCAGGCGAAAGTTTGCTCAAGCTATCATCCTAACTCGTAGTTAAAAACTTGAATATAAAAGAATTAATCGTCCGTGGATTCTTGCCCATAGTTTGATACACAATAAGGAAATATTGAAGTCTATTATTTGGTTTTGATATTGGCGCCTGAATGACTTAGCGAATAAGTTAAATGTTACAATTAAGAGATTAAACTATCTGTGAATGTTATCTGATTACATCGAGGTATCAAAGCCAAGGATAGTGGTGGTATTAGCTATTACAGCGATAACAAGTTCTTTGGCTGCCACCAGATTCGACTCCACTCCATTAATAGCTTGGGACATTTCCGCATACCATCTTGCATTTCTCGGAATTTGTGGCTGCTTAGCATCAATGGGATCCAGTGCGCTAAACCACTATTTTGATCGAGATATTGACAAGATAATGTCCAGAACAATAAAAAGACCGATCCCATCGGGTAGATTAAGTCCCAAAAACGTACTTGTTTATGGTATCATACTTTGTATCAGCTCTGTTGTAATATCTTTCTTAACCTTAAATCTAATGGCAACCGGTATGATTGCTTTGGGGATATTCTTTTACGTATTCGTGTACACTTTATGGCTCAAACGCTCAAATGTTTCGAATATTGTTGTTGGTGGCTTTGCAGGTAGTGCGGCATCAATGGCGGGGTGGGCCACTACAACAGGGTCTATGGATGTCCTAGGTTTCCTGATTGGGTGGTTGGTCTTTTTATGGACACCACCTCATTTTTGGTCTTTTGCAATAAAGTCAAGGGAGGAATATGAATCGGTAAAAGTTCCTATGCTCCCAGTACTTATAGGTAACGAAAAGACCGCAGGATATATATTTGCAAACACTGCAATTTTGTTACCATATTCATTATCATTATATCTACTCGGCTTAGGTGTGGTATACTTCATTACTGCAGCAATTTCAGGATCATTGATGCTCGTATATCATTATAAACTAACAAAATATCCCAACCCAGATTTTGCATGGAAGGCGTACAAGATTACAGCACCCTATCTAGTCATCATATTTGTTTCGCTTGCATTTGATTCCTTATTCTACTATCGATTCTAGCTAAATTGTCTGCTTATACAATACTGTAATAAATAACGATTTTAAAAAATAAATTAAACTCTACTTATTTTATGTTGACAGATTGTCGACTTACGTTTATTACTTCTATTTCTCCAACTGCATCTACTTTCTTTATGGCTTCTTCTAATAGATCCATTTGGCCTTCTGAATCGTCTAAAGTAAAATCAGCCAGGATGGAATAGAGTCCGAACGCAATTGGTTCCTTTGTATGTGCTAATAGTTTGAATCCTTCTGGGAGCGTCTGCTTCAAAACATTGGGAATTGAATCAATATCTGCTTCTGATTCAGAAGGAAGGATCTTTATCCTGGCAACTAGTGTGGACATATCTATGGCCCTTCAAATCCGCATCCGATGCATCTGTAGGATCTAGCAAATTGTCTGCAACTTTGACATCTCCAAATCAAAACATAACCACAATTTGGACAATAGTATTTCACACATTCGTCATTTGCTATAATCGGTCTGTTGCAAGAGGTACAAACTGGCAATTGTAAGGATTTTGACACAAAATGCACATTCAATTATTCCGAATTTATATCTTGCTTGAATTAGTGAAAGATTATCCTGAAATCTTTGCTGGGGGGTTTTGCAACAATAAATTAGTCATTATTGATGAATTGAATTGTCATCATCTTTCCTACTGCCAAATACCCTTCGAAATTCATTTCCGATTAATATTTTTGTCAGATTAGTAGCAATTTTTGTTTTAAGAAAGAGGGCCAGCGCGCTAGAGTGAAAATCAAAATCTGAAAAATTCGAGACATCGGTAATCGCTTTTTTTGAGAGTGAAGAAAAAATACCATCTATAGCCTTATTATCCAACCTTTCTAGAACTTTTCTTGCAAGTAACATGGATTGGAATTCCTTTTGAAACATAGACTTCCAATTTTTCTCATATTCATAAAGCAGGGAATCGTCATTTTTTTCAATAGCATTAGAAATCGCTTGACCAGCAAGAACACCTCCCATTCCGCAGCTAAAAATTCCTCCGGCTGTTGTTGGTTTTGTCTGCCCAGCAGCATCACCTACTACTAAGGTTCTATCAAAAACGAACTGAGACCTCGGCCCTCCGATCCAAATCGGAGCAAAGATCTTTCTAATTATCGAGTATTTCTCTCCTTTTGATCTTATGAATTCATGCAGTGCCACTGAAGTGTTTATTCCCTTTCCCGCAACTCCGATCTTGCCTCTACCGTCACCCATTGGTATTATCCACATGAAAAATCCGGGATATTTATCAGAGTCAAAAAGAATCTCTACGGTTTTACCTTCAATCCATTTTGCGTAAACTTCGAATTGAGCAGAAGCTAGAATGCCATTTTGACTTGCATCTTTTAGAGAGCCTAATCCTTTGGCATCGACAAAGTATTTGCATTCTATTTCCCCATCAGAAGTCTTTATGGCATATTTTAATTCCTTTTTGGCAATAGACTTGAATGTACATCGTGTTCTAATTTGGGCTCCTGCGTCCTCTGCTTGTTTAGCGATTTGTTTGTCCAAACCCCTCCTATCTACCACAATAACATTTTGTTTTTCTGCAGATAGTTCGAAACTAGCTGATTTGGACCTAATTCTGGCCACTGGGACAGCATTTTGAAAATTGTTTGAATCGAGCATAAGGCCCAATTTCTGCAGTCCACTTAGGCTAACCATTCCACCACAATGTTCTGGAGTTCCAATTTCGTGATCCTCTTCTATCACAATCGTTGAATTACCATTGGAGGAACATTCTCTTGCGGTTGTAAGACCCGCTACACTCCCTCCTGCGATCAATACATCATAGTATTCCATAGCCTACAAGGAAAACAATTATTTCATCATATTATTAACTAACCTGAAGTGGAGTTCAAACAAGTCATTGTTGTAAGAAAAGACCTTCGCATGGGTGTTGGAAAAATAGCGGCGCAGGTCGGACACGCAGCGGTACTCGGCGTTGACGAATCCAAAAAATTCGACAATGTATGGGTACGAAGTTGGTTATATGAAGGACAACCAAAGATAGTTGTAAAGGTAAACAGCTTGGAAGAGTTACTTAAAATAAAGAGCAAGGCAGAAAAATTCATGATACCGCTAGTAGTAGTTCAAGACAGGGGCCTGACACAGATTCCATCAGGAACTGTCACATGTATTGGAATTGGTCCTGCTCCATCGGATATTATAGATAAAGTAACTTCAGAACTTAAATTACTTTAGTCAAGAGTGGACTTAATTATTTTGCTCTGAGCTAAAATATTTTATGTGATTTGAGGTCGGTTCCAAACATGTATATATACTTCCATTTATAAAGCCAACCTAGTATGCCTGAAACTAAGCCCATTGTTAGCATCGAAAATGTTGTTGCTTCAGCGACTGTCAATCAAACAGTAAATCTTAATTTAATTACTCAAATATTTCCCGATGTCGAGTATCATCCAGATCAGTTTCCAGGGCTTGTCTTCAGACTAAAATCTCCAAAGACTGCAACATTGATTTTCAGTTCCGGCAAAATGGTCTGTACAGGTGCAAAATCTGAAGAACAGGCAATAAAGGCAGTAAAAAATGTGGTCCAAAAATTGAGAAAAGGCAGTATTCCTATTGACAATGAACCTCAAATAGAAATACAAAATATTGTTGCGTCCGCAAGTCTGGGTGGTAAAATCCATTTGGAATTAGCTGCGAGAGTGTTGCCGCGTAGTATGTATGAACCTGAACAATTTCCTGGTCTAATTCACAGGATGCTTGACCCGAAAACGGTCATTCTTCTATTCGCGAGTGGAAAATTGGTATGCACAGGGGCTAAGAAGGAATCGGAAGTCTACAGGGCTGTCCACAATTTGCATGACTTACTTGAAGAGAAGAATCTAATGATCTATGAAGGTTAACCTATCTTTTCATCAATTGAATTCTCCTAGACTTCGATTCGAACATGCCTGAATTATGGTTAAATTACGGTAGCACCGACATCATAGTAGACCTCAAGGTAGAGAATCTTTCACTTATTGAAAATTCAAAATTTGATACACTGGCCCTTGAAAGCCTAGATCAAAAAATCGAATCTATTCACATGAATGATAACACAATCCTCATTCCTCTAGATGCCTCAAATTCAACGATTCAACTCACTTCTAGATTGGTTTCCTTTGCAGAAACAAAAGGAATTAAGTTGTCTATTGAATCAATCCTAAAAGCACGCAAGCAGTTATCAAGTAAAATACCGAATCAAAATATTGCCTTGTTTGAAAAAAAAAGCTATCATTTCCTGGAACGCACAAATAATAAGGACACTATTTTCATTTCAAAAACAAACATTGATCCCTTTTTTGGTTATGGCGGTACTCCTACCAAGCTCCTCCGAGAATTCGGGCAGGACAAAATGAATGAAGCCTTCAGTTCAAGAGTAGACGATCTTCCTCACCCTGGTAATAAAGGACCCCCGATTGAAATTGCAGAAAAGTTCTGTCAAGATATGGGTGCCATGTCCATTGAGTTAGTGTCAAATAATTCCGGCATTAACAATTTTTTTTATGGTGAATTAGCTCATTCTTTCTATAGAGGGATTGAAAAACTAAATGAGCTGTCAATTGAAAATGAACATGCACAAAAATCCCTAATAATCGGTACAAATATAGATACCAATTCAAGTTCGACCTTATCAAGTTCATTAGACTTACTATGGAACTCAATTCGTATTCTAAGAAAAAATTCTATTGTAGTAATTGTTTCAGAAAATAACAAAGGTTTTGGAAGCTCTGCAACAGAGAAATTCGCATACGGACAAATAAAATTAGATGATTACAAAAATTCCAACTACATCGACGGCCTGGAACATATCATGTTTATCAATGAGTTGAAGGAAAAATTCACTATCTCAATTCTTTCTTCTTTACCCAAGTATTATCTAAAAGAAACGTTTGGATTTAAAATATTTTCTAATATTCAGGAGGCAGCAGATAAAATACTTGAAATGAATGGTAAGAGTCATAAGATTTCAATAGCTCTTGATCCGAACGTTGCTATATTCAAAAACGAAGTTGCTAATTGAGTCCAGAGAGGTTTGAAAAGCCAAAGTTAAAATAATTAATTATCATTAATTTGATAATTTGCAGAGCTGCCTACGAAAAAATGGAGACTATGTCTTTTATAGGTGTGGACAAGACAACTTACATTCTGTTATTGAAATTAATTTAAATTCACTACCTGAACACTACACTGAGTATTTTTTCGAGTCAATTCTCAAAGAGTTGCCAGAATCATTTATTCTTGCCGAAAATGATGGAAAAATAATTGGTTATGTAATGTGCAAGATAGAATTTGGATTTTCAAACTTCAGAAAATTAGGTTTCGTAAAAAAGGGGCATGTTGTTTCCATCGCAATATTGGAAGAACATCGAGGTAGGAAAGTAGGGACTATACTTATGGAAGAAGCAATAAATGGTCTTGTTTCAAGAAGAACTGAAGAAGTCTACCTGGAAGTGAGGGTTAGCAATTCGGCAGCAGTAAAAATGTATGAAAAACTAAATTTTAAGGTGAGGTCAAAGCTGAAATCGTATTATAGAGACGGTGAAGATGCGTACTTGATGGCATTGGAATTATCATGAGTGAAGCAAACGCCCCAACAGGCATGAGGGAAAATAGAATTATTGGACTAATATTACTTGTCGTTCCATCATTTTTTTTCATTGTATTTTCATATCTGTTGTTATTTACACATTGGGACATTATTGTAATAAAATTAACTTTGATAATCATCATCGGGATTATCATGACAGTACTTGTATGGATGGGCTATACAATGGCTACCGCTCCACGGGGTAAATGACTAGCAAATCAGATTACTTCTACGTCAGAAACGATTTGATAAAATCGTGGACCTACCTCTCTTACAACTCTGACATTTCTAATAGTGTGGTTGATATCACCGAATGATGCTGTCGTGTCTAATAGTGCGCTTTGGATAGCATTCTTCTTATTCTCTGCTCCTACGTGAGCAAAATAATGTACTATGCCCTTGCTATTTACAAGTGAACTTACTGCAGAGTCAACGAACTCTTTTGCTTTCTCAGGTAATGGCATAAGAACTCTGGTAGCAATTCCTCTAAGCTTTTTGGGTATTATCTCCTTAGCATCACCGAGAATCGGAAAAACATTATTCGATAATTTGTTTATCTCTGTATTCTCTTTACATAAATCATAAGCAATTGGATTTGAATCTATAGAATAGATTTTCGATGACCTGTTATTACGTGCTATTACAATGGAGAATGTTCCTACGCCTCCAAACATATTTACGATGACTTCATTAGGGCTTATCAAATTTGATATCCTGAGTCGTTCGGTTGAAAGCCTCGGAGAGAAGTATGTATTGATAACATCCACCTTAAACGTACTTCCATGTTCCTTGTGGATGGTAATTGGAGTATTTTCTCCTGATAAAAATTCCAACCTACGCAATCTGTAATCTCCCTCAATTGCTGATACTTGAGAGAATACCGTTTTTACTGATTTAATTTCTTCGATTAATGTGTCTGCAATAAGTGTTTTTTTTGATGACAATGTTTCGGGAATTTTAATAATGGCGATACTGCCGATTATGTCAAAGGAGGAATACAGCTTATCAATCTCGGTAACATCAAGTTTTTCTTGCAAAACCTCTTTTAGCATTCTTGTCATGTTTTTGTTTATTGATCAAGTCCTCTGGTAATAATCTCCGGAATTTTTTTGAGCCCTGTCTAATCTTCCGCCAAGTTTATTAATTCTTGGACGTCCTGTATTTTCATCTCGTCTATAGGTTATTGACAAGTTCTCAAGGAACTTGTTCATTCCAAGATCCTTCTTGATAGGGGAGCCTGCAAATCCTTTCTCACCTGGTATTCCTGAAAAAATCATTAGTGAATCGGAGACCAAATCAATCAGTTGCATATCATGATCTACAATTATCGCCGACTTTCCCTGTGATTTTACAAATCGGTGCAAAAATTTAGCAATGTTGATTCTGTCCTCTACATCCAAAAATGCTGATGGTTCATCCAGTGCATAAATATCAGCTGGTCTTATAAGAGAACAACAAACCGCGACCTTCTGTAGCTCCCCACCACTCAATGTATCTACTCGCTTATCGTAAAGTTTCTTGATCCCCATTGGTACTATAATTTGCTGTTCCATCGTAGAACCTTCTATTGGTCCTTGATGAGCGACATTCAAAAGAGATTGAATATTACCATCATAATCGTTTTGCAAGTATTGTGGTTTGTACGATAAACTGGCATGAATATCTATTTGGCCACTCTCTGCTTTCTCCATACCAGCGATCATTTTCATAAATGTAGTTTTCCCCAATGCGTTTGCTCCTACCAACCCGACTATCTCTCCCTCTCTTATCTCTCCAGGAGAAACATTTAGCTCAAATGAAGAAAATGATTTAGTCAATTGGGAAAACTTTGTCATCGGTCTATCAACAATCAATTCTTCATTTATGCTCGAACTCTCAAATTTGAATGATTTTTCTCGGAATCTGATATTTTCTGTAGGTATAAAACCATCCAAAAAGGCGTTTATGCCCACTCTCGTTCCCTGTATGGGTGCAACTATGCCATATGCCGCTGGTTCACCATACAAGATATGAATATAGTCTGACAGGTAGTCAAGTAGTGTTAAATCATGTTCAACGACCATTACACTTTTGCCATCGCTAGCAAGTTGTTTTATGGTTCTTGCAACAGCTAGACGTTGATAAATGTCGTTATACGAAGACGGTTCGTCAAAGAAATAATAATCAGCATCCTTGTTGACCGCTACTGCAACTGCTAATCGTTGCAATTCTCCGCCACTCAGTTCAGAAAGTGAACGGTTTAAGGAGTTGGTAAGAGACAATTGATCTATTACAGTATCGATCATGCCCCTTTCATCATACTTTTTCAAAAGTTCTCTAGCTGTTCCCTTAAAAGCATTGGGAATTAGTTGAACCATTTGAGGCTTGATAGAGGTTCGTAAGTTACCTAAAGAAATTTTTTCAAAATGAGGCTTTAGCTCAGTACCCTGAAAATTCTTTATAATGTCATCCCATTGTAACTCAGAATCATAATTTCCAAAATTTGGTTTGATATTTCCTGACAATATATTCAAAAGTGTTGATTTACCAATTCCATTTCGTCCCAATAGTCCTACTACTGAACCTTTTTTAAGTAAAGGAATGTGGTAAAGTCTGAAAGAATTGATACCATATTGATGTATCTTGTGGTCTCCAATCTCCTTGGCTAGATTAACTATAACTATGGCATCAAAAGGGCACTTTTTTATACAAATCCCGCATCCCGTGCATAATTCTTCAGAAATAACCGCCTTCCCATCTTCGGGCCTCTGTACTATACATTCTCCACCGGTCTTGTTAACTGGACAGTAGATGATACATTCCAATCCACATTTCTTTGGTTGACAGAGTTCTTCGTCCAAAACGGCTACCCTGTGAGTAGAACTAGACTTCATATGTAACTGTACAAGTGATAATAAAAGAATGTATTATAATTGTTAAGGTGCATTAGAGACAGATTATAGTTTTTGGAACGCAAGGCGAGGCAACCAAAATGCTTTCTAGTCTAGTGATTTAAGGGATTAAAGATTTATTGAGTGAGCGTGAGACAGTCAACGAATTCTGATTTATGCCCCAAATATTAGGATGACTCTTGATATACTTTGTAAAGTTCAAATCCTGCACGTGGCATTTCGTAAACATTGTTCTCTGTTGTTACAATGCTCTGCAAAAAAGTTGTGATATAATCTAGAAAGTAAGTGCATAAAATTACCACTTAAATAACAATGAATTGCTGATGTTTTTTTGAATGTAAATGATTGCTGATAATAATTCATTTTAAATCGATAATTCGACTATTGCACCAATGGCCTTAAATAAATTCAAAACAAAATGGCACCAATGAAAAATAAAGTTCACACATTGGCAATGTCAGGTATAATTTCTATTTTGGTTGGAGAGTTAGCTTCAACTCTTCCTGAGGCGTCAGCACACAAAAACAGGCTATACAATATTGGTAACTAAGACTACTGGATTACAGTCGGCTCCATTAATGAACCAGTTTTTGTAGATGATAAATCTGGTGCGGAGGTATTCATAAAAACTACCTATCCTTTTAGTCCACTTGACAGCAATGCAAGACAATGAGCCTATTATGTAGAGTTCTAAGGGTAACACGTCTCATATTATGTATAATAAATTTATTAGGACATTGGATACACAAGGTGTATCTATTATGCTTGTTATATCTCCATTCGTTACTGGTTTTAATAACTTTACAATCAAAGTCCTTGACAACGGTGAAAGTGTTTACCAGATTTCAAATATCTCAATGGAATTCAAAAAAAGCGATGCAAGTTTAGGACCAATATTTGCCAAATTAGTTGCGATAAATGATTCAGCGTATTCCGTATATGGCAGTTAGGTTGTGAGATAGGTTCTAGGCGCTCGTACAATAATCAAATTTGATTCACAACAATGTTGTAATAATTATCTTATTTTGGGGCCGAGTCGAATATTTGATTAGCACATATCGATCCGTCTTTATTATCAATTCCAAATTCGGCAGTCATGACATTTTTGAGCTTTGTTGCATTTGCGTTGGTGATTTTTACGTCGTCTCCCATTTCAACACCTACTCCTGAGCTCATGTTCATGGATTTCACGCAGTTCTTCTCATCAAGTGTTAACTCGTGAGCATGCCACTTTGTATACATCCAGTCTGATGAAGCTGCATAGGTTCCATTATTTGTTACAAATACATATGCAAGCCCAGTATCTTCTTTCTGCGGTGTTGATTCTCCTGCCTTTCCTTCCACGGTCAAGAACGGACTGCCGTCAGTCCCAATCCCGAACTTTTTTATTTTGAAATCATCTTCATTGAAGTGTCCTTTACTGCCTCCGGCAAATAAGATGTTACGTACAATTGTGGTGGGAACAAGTTGAGGTATCGTATTTAAAAAAACATACATGAAAAACAAGGCAATCGCAATTACTGCACAACGGTTTACGCACTGGAACAATTCCTTATGATTGAAAGTGCGGCGCATATAAGGCTCAACTATTTCAGAGAAATTATACGTTGTGGTACATCTATCGAATTAAACCCCGTAACACGATAAAATAGCAATTACCCCAAATTTAAACCAAGAAAGCCAATACTGGCAAGCATGAGCAAGGCAACATTAAATTATCCCCTGATGTTTAGAATTATCAAGCCGGCCATAGTAGCAGGGTGCGACCCGGTCCCATTCCGAACCCGGAAGTCAAACCTGTTATCGCTGCTGTGTTACTGATCTACGTGAGTGGTTGGGAAGCAGCAGTGCTGGCATTTAATAACATTGTTTAAGATTTAATATTAAATGTAGATTAACGGTTGATTTTTTCTCCTACATGCACGTCCCCAAGCAAATCTTGTATATTCAGGGCAATGTTATCTAAAATTTCGTAAAGACAGACAAATTCTCTAGGGTGCCATATTCTACATTCTATTAGACAGGCAAGGTTGACGACACGAACTGAAATAGTTCTTGTAACCTCAGACTTTAAATTTTGAAATAAGAATTTGTTGATACGCTCATCTTTTGTCAATCTTTCAGCCAAAATGCTTCCGCTCCACCCTGCCTGCTTTACTATCCCATCAGCTAAACTGTACCAGAGTTTACAATTCAATAGATTTTGGTGGTTAAGGTCATTTTCAACTAAATATTGATTTTGTACAAGACAATAGATATTGTGGAAAGGGCCCATTCTTACAACGTCTTCAGAACCAATATAATCAATACCTCCAGAGAGCATTATAATAAAACCATCTCTATTTGCTAACCATTTTTCGTAGTACGGCTTGTATAATGCAGGTATATCAGAATCGAATTTTCCTATTCTACACTTTATGTCGTCTAGACCTAACAAATCAATTATTTCTTTAATTTGAAGAATTGGCAAATAAACCAACATTGTTAGGTACACGGCTGCGTATCAGTAGATATTTAATGCGCATTGTAGCTCGAAATGTATTTGACAATAGTTCTGATCCCAAAACCAGTAGCTCCTTTAGGATTATACGTTTTTTCCCTAGTACCCTCTTGATTCCAAGCAGTGCCAGCTATGTCCAAGTGCGCCCAAGGAGTGTCATCAACAAAGTGGGACAAGAATGCTGCAGCAGTAATGGCTCCTGCCGATCGACCTCCAATATTTTTTATGTCCGCATTTGAGCTCTTTAGTTGTTCTTTGTGATCTTCAAAAAGTGGCAGTTCCCAAATTTTTTCACCTGTTTTGTTTGAGTACTCAAGGATTTTCGTTACCAGCTCTTCGTTATTACCTACAAGTGCCGCGACGTTTGAACCAAGAGCAATTATGGCAGCTCCTGTCAACGTCGCCATATCGATTATGACTCTAGGTGAGAAGGTTTTTACTGCAAATGCGAGAGCATCTCCTAGGATTATTCTTCCCTCTGCATCGGTGTTTAACACCTCTACGGTTTTTGTGTTATACATCTTGATTATGTCGCCTGGTCTATAGGAGCTTCCAGATGGCATGTTCTCAACAGCAGGTATTAACCCTATTACATTCTTATCCAGGTCTAGATCCGACACAGCTTTCATAATCCCTATAACATTGCACCCGCCACATTTGTCAAATTTCATTTCTTCCATTTTATCAGAAGGTTTAATCGAAATTCCTCCCGTATCAAATGTTACAGCTTTTCCAACAATCACTACAGGCTTTTCGTCTTGCGAGGAACCAGAGTATTCTATCACTATTAGTTTGGGAGAATTGGTACTTCCTTTACCTACGGCCATAATACCCCCAAATCCATTCGCTTCTAATTCTTGTTCCTCGATGACTCTCACCTTTGTCTTCTTGTTTCCCGACAATTTCCCTGCGAAATTTGCCAAGTCTTTTGGCGAGCAATCATTGGGAGGTAAATTGCTTATATCGCGGGTAAGGATTACCGCGTCAGATACAATCGACGAACGTTGAATAATTTTCTGATTGCTGGCCAAGTCCCCTGTAATCAAGATCCTAACTTGATTTAGGTCAAATTTGTCTTCATCTTTCTTATAGTTACTAAATGAATAGTCCGATAATTTGATTCCCTCCACAATAGCTGATAGGTGATCTTCATCCATTTCATCAAAGGGAACTAACACAAACTCGCTTATCGCCAATTCTTTTGCTTTATTGACCACCTTTCCGGTCAAATTTCTAGTTTTTTCAGTATCCAAACTCTCTCTGTTTCCCATTCCTAACAGTAAAACACGTTTGATATCCGATCCTACCTTGTTATGAATAATGCACATTGTTCCATCTTTAGCAGTGAATTCTTTAGACTCAATGATTTCTCCAATAATAGGATCAAAATTTGGCGTAACTTTTGAGAGCGATAACGATAAAACATCATTGGTGAAGACATAATTTACCAAAAGTTGTGTTTTCAAAGATGAAAAATTATTTTCAGGCTCAATAATAACCATGGTCAAAATCACTAGCACACTTTATTTTAAAGTATTGAAGTCTCAAGTATGATTTGTAATTTAGAATTACTTTGGTATGAGCGTAGACACGTAAGAGACAAAAAATACCCAAGAGGGTATACTAGAAAAGTATGAGAATACCTGAAGCATTTTTAAGGTCTAAGGGTTGTGGTTACTTTTGAAACCATTATTCTTGTTACATATAGGTATTTGTGATGATAGTGTAAGAATTAAGAATAACAATCTAGGCGATTTATTAAATATCTATAAGTGTCAGTAATGTCAAATCGATGAAGAACAGCTATGGCTAGTATAGTTAATAGAACCAATTATAGTTTTTTAGACATACCCCCTGAACTTGGAGAATTTGTGAGAAACGATACCTATTCTTTACTTATTAAGGGCCAATCGGGGACAGGCAAAACAACTCTTTCTCTAAGTATTCTCCGTTCGTTGAAGGTAAGGAACAATTTTTTCTATATTTCTACTAGGTCATCCCCAAAACAATTATTTGAACACTATCCGTGGTTGCGAAAATTCACCAAACAATCGAACAAAGATATTGACAACGAGGAAATTGGACAAAATATTTCATCATTTGAGGATGCTCGTCTGGACGAACCTGAATCACTATTTGAAAGGGTAACCAACCAATTGATGGACGTAAAGAATCCTGTAATAATAATTGACAGCTGGGATTCTGTTGCTTCATTAATGGATAGAGAAGCGCGGCTAAACAATGAAAGAGTGCTCCAAACTTGGAGAGAGAGAGCCAAGGCAAAGTTGATTTTTACAAGTGAGGAATCAACGGAATCTAATTTGGAATCTATTGTAGACGGGGTTGTAGAATTAAACTACGAATTTATGGATGAAACACGGATTAGGAGTTTATTTCTTAAAAAATTAAGAGGTGTTCTAGTCAAGAGGTCCATCTATTACTTTACTCTAAAAGACAGGTTTCTACGATGTTTTGGGAGTTATGACCCTAGAGAATTTAGGTGTATTAATATGAAAGATAAGATACCAAACGTGGTAAATTCTCCCAAACACATATTGCAGACAGGATATCAAGATCTCGACAATCACATTGGAGGTACTTTACCACGAAATGGATTGATAACTATCGAAAAAGACGGCATTTTATCAAACGACATAATACTGTTATTTGTAAATGATCTGTTAAATAATTTTTTTAGGAGACATTACAGTTTACTTTTAGACACTACTATGAAAAATGAGATAACGCAAAAGTACAGATTAAATATTCAGAACAACGGGAAGTTATGTACCATAGAAAAACACGCATCGAGTGAAAAATATCCTCAAAATGGAATAAAACAAAAAGATAATTATTACAAATATCTCTCCAAATTAATCTCAGGATTTCCAGAAAATGAAAAATTAATCACTTTAATTGAAACAAAATCCTTGGATAATATCATTTCAACACCTTCTGATATTAAAGAGCTTTGTGGATTTATTAGGAAGAAGTTTGAACTATCAATCCTAATTCTAAATTCAAATGTTAATTTAGAAAAATATTATGCAGAGTCAGACATTTATTTAAGATTTATACTAAAGGGTGGAACTCTTTTCTTAAAATGTTCAATTCCGGCATCCGCTTTATTCGGGGCGTACATCGCAAGTTCAGTTCCACAGATCCAATTAAATCATGTTTTGTAATTTAATATTGTAAGGATCTTCCTCAGAGTTCTCTTCCAATGACATTGGTAACAAATGCATCATCTGAGCATAGTAATCTAGAAATGTAGTTCCTTTATTTGTAACCTTGTAGACCATCTTTGCTCCATTATCATGTTCCATTATAAGACCGAAATTCAAAAGGGAATCTATATAGTTTCTACATTGATCATTACTTAGCATCGCCTTGTACATTATCTTAGTTCGTGTCTCTTCTCTCATTGCAGATCTCAATATCGCTGCTATGACTCCGTACTTGCTTCTATTTTTCATTGTCCATTAACTGAAGGTATACAATATAACTGGAGTGAAACTATTAAATAGAAACATAAATGTCAAGATTCGACTACAAAAATTAGAATAACCCTCTATTGTACTTTTACATTCAATTCTTGTTCCATAAAATAAATTTAATGAATGTTTGATTAAATTTTGCTCTAAAAAATTACGCGATTACTATTCTTGTAGACAATTACTATCGTGGTCCATATTTTTTTGATTAAGAACACAATCGGTCATCACAGGCTTTATTTCTTGAAATTTTATTTTTCCCATGCCTATTTTTCCCGAATTCTGCATTGAAAGGGCTTTAGTCTTCATAAGCATAACATGGTCGCTGCAAACTAAGCCTATCATATACTCTTCATCTCCAGATATTATGGAAACGATTAGAGAAGGGGGGAGTGTACATGCTCGCCCTTTGACCGATATGGAGCACCTTTCAGGAACCATTATTAATTATTAATTCTGTTTGATAGATATTATAACACTTTTCATTCGATTTAAGTATAGTTATTCGGTAAATATTGCTTTGCTCAAATAATTATGATAAATCGGAGAAAAAATTGACGCCTGTCACAGTATTCTATTGTTGACTATCGAGGACGAATTTTATTTCCTTACACCTTTTCCTCAAAGAAACTGTAGAAATATCTGCAACCTGGCATACTTCAACTTGTCGCAAGAATTCATTACATTCCTGTGAAGCAATATATATTATAGCACCGGCAAATGCACGTGGATTTTTTCCAATTGAAATTCTACTGTGTTGCACCAAAGAAAAAATTCTTAGCGCCTCCCTCTTTGTTTTTTCAGCCAATCTTAATCTATTTGATATCAGTGTTACATAATCGATACCTTGAATAACTGGAATCTTTAACGATAGTTCTTTGAGGATCAATTTGTAGTGTGACATGATTTCCTTACTTGGAATATTGCATACAAAGGCTATGTCTGATATTGTTTTTGGTATTGATATCTCCCTGCAAGCTGCATAAATAGAGGCTGCAACAAGTGAAACTGTAGATCTACCTTTTGCTAGCTTTTTGATAGCGGCTTTCCGATATATGTATGCCGCATTTTCCATAACAGCTGGACTCAGATAAAGTTTATCACCGAAATTATTGAGATATTTTAAAGCTTTATCCAGGTTCCTTGAAATCGAATCATTAAGCTGGGATCTGTTATTCCATGTTCTTAATCTCTGGATCGTTTCTTTTTGCACCGGATCCAACATTTTACCTCTTCCATCGGTGTCATTCAGTCCAATTAAGGTAGAAAGTCCTTTGTGACTCATCGTTAATGATTCTGGCATACCTAGTCTAGATTTATCTTTATATTCCCCTTTTTCGAAATATGGTATCTCATTATTGTAAATTTTTTCGGTAGAAACACATCCGCAGGTACTACAAACATATTCACTTGAGAGTACATCTAACACTAAAGAGTAATTTTGACACTGATTGCATTGTATCCTACCAGTTGCATTAGTTTCCGGAGATTTTGTATTTTGAATTTGCTTGCTATCTTCTAAAGCCATCTCTAATCTTAGATTAAGCCGATTCTTTTATTATCAATAGTTTTTCTAGAAATCAGAGAATACACGCATAATATATATTTTAATTAGAAAATGTATCAAAACTTACTGATTTTAACAGAAATCCGTGGAAAAATCCTATTTTTGTTTCTTAAATAAGAATCTATAAATGTTTAGTTTAGTAAGAAGACTCAATTAATCATGCCTATTTTGTATATGTCTACTAAATCTTAAGGATTAGTACGGATTAGACGAATTCCTTACTGAATATATACACATGACGCTGTATTATCCATTCAAATTCCAGTAAAAGCAAAGCTGATGTTTTTGCTAAAGATCAAAATTTGTATGGCGTCTATGTATGGTAGCGTTCTTTCCATTACTACTTTTTAGGATACGCCATATTTTTGGTGCTGCCATGATATCAAAATCTCATCAATTTAATATTGTTTTTATGATTTAAATTCTTGAATATCTCGAGAAATTACTTTACCTACAATATAAACGTATGATTAAATAGAACGTTTATAACTTAGTGACACAAATAACTCTAAACTCTTCGAATCCTTGCCTTGGTTAACCGATTCAAATGTCATAGGTACGATATTTTTACCTAGTAAAGTGTAACAATTATATAATTAGTTATCTATCTAAGTATGCGATGAAAGACACAAGACTGTTAAAAATCCTTGTTGAGGAAAAGGCATTGGTAAAGTTACTGAAGACCATTGGTTCAGGAAGAGAATATCCAACTAGAGAACTTTTGACAAAGTTGGGTGCCTATGGATATGGACACAAACTACTGCTTAAGGCACAAAAACGTGGATTAGTTGATCGAAAGACTGTTAAAAACAAAGTCTTCAACAAATTAACTAACGATGGCAAGAAAATCGTAAAAATAGCAAAGGAAATAGGCGTATAAAGGAACATTTCCTCCAACCTTTATTTCCTAAATTTATTTTAAAACTGAAGATAACTCCAGAATTTTATTATACCAAGATGTGGCTTTTACCACTCCACTAGAAATTAAAATACCTTCGGAACCTAGCTCTAAGGCTTTTTCTATATCATTCTTGTCGACGATACCTGCTCCACAAAGGACTCTCACTGTCGAAGATATCTGCTTTACTAGTCGTACAGAATCCCTTATAATCGATGGATTTGCTTTTGATACTGCTATTCCCTTTCCTATGAGCTCCGGTGGTTCTATTGCAAGGTAATCCGGCGAAAATCGTGAAATTGCCTCGACTTCGTCCACATCGTCAGCGCATACAATTGAAATCATATCCAGATCACGTAAGCGTTTAACTAGATTCTTGATTTGTGAATGGTCTATTTTATGCTCGCTATGGTTAATAATAGAACCAACAGCGCCATAAGATTTCAAAATTTCAGGTATAATAAAGCCTGTAGTTGCTCCGATGGTCGAATCGTCTACGTGCTGGCTAACAATCGGCACACCTTGCTTAGATAACGCCAATAAACTTGACGGCGGTGGGGCAATAATGATATTCTTGTGATTCAATAGGCAGACTTTCCTTGCATCTTCAACTATCTTTAGTGAATTCTCTCCAGATATCTCGTTATAATTTTTGAGATTGATTATTAGTGGCTTGTCAAAAGTTATCATAATAAAATTTAGGTGAGGTCTTCAAACTTGCTATTTAGTTTTTTTATCCTAGCTTCATAACCCTTGTTATATTCAAGTTCTTCTGGTACGAGTGTAGCGGGATGAATAAATCCTTGATTTCGCATAATCATTGCTCTCTCTGAGGCCCAAAGTCTTTGAAGGTCCCAATCGGCGGTACCGAAACCGTCATGTGGTCCAGTCAAAAGTCCATTATGCATGCTGAATACGAGGCATGACACGATTGGAATAGCGTAGTTTAAACTTGCTGCAGAATTGAGCTTCACCGGCATCAATGGCATATGATGACTTCCTCTAGTGTTCCCAGCAACGTAATGAGGGTCATTGAATGCGCTACCAGCTTCTTCTGTGGCAGGAAAGTTTTTCTGAGTTCTTACTATGGCAATTGGATCGTCTTTACCCACATAGGTTCCAGCAATATTGTGCAATCTGTCAGTTGATGCAGAAACAATATGCTCACCGTCTGATGTAAGAATTGAGTGCACAACATATCGGCCGGGATACATCAAGGCTGCTTCTAATTCTGGCTTGTCTTGCCATAATTTCAGACCTGCGATTTTTCCTGTCATGACATCCATTATTCTAAACTTAACTCCTTCAGCTAATTTTTCGTTTATCAATAATCCGGTACTGCTTCTTGCATCTACAAACATTCTCCATAAGGGGAAATTAAAAGCACCTGGTTCTGTCTTATCTGCGGCAAACACGCAGAAAACTTCACTAGGCCTCTCTTCTATATCCAACTCAGCTACTCCTGGACCCATACCTCTAACATTCCCGGAAAAGGCATCTTTTAGTAAGTCTTGTCCTGCACCATACAAGCCTTGTTCTTTGGCAATTTTGGTACCTTCAGTGAATGCATCCCATGCCATCTTATGAATTTCTTTGCTATCTGTTCCTTTGGTATGTGTCATAATAATGTGTATATCGTCTCCGGTATAACCGATGTAATAATCTAATAATAATTTCGAGTTCTCCTTTACCACTTTTTTAACCGCTTCTACTAGCTCGTCACTAGGTTTAGTATGGCCACCTATGGCTCCGATATCAGCCTTAATAGCTGAGAGTGTGATTTTCATATTCCGTAGACTATTAAATAGGTGTAGTTTAAAATTCTTATGATTTGTTTTAGCATGAAACTACAGGTAACAAAGTGCAAATCAAGATAAGTAACGATGCATCAAAATTATGCAATGACCTATTCAAATAACCAGCAACGAACAAATCCATTCTTATGATTTATCACGGGAGGATCCTTTCGACAAGTCTCTTTTGCATAAGGACAGGCGTCATAGAATTTACATCCTGCTTCACTTCCAAGGGTATCTGCAAATTTTTCGCTAGGATTTTGTAATTTATTCTCTCTATTTTTTATGCTTGGAACTGATGAAACAAGTTTTTCGGTATATGGGTGTTTTGGATTATTGTAGACATCATATGCTTTTCCCAATTCAACTATTTGACCTCTGTACATTATGGCAATAATTTCTGAGACTTCTGAGATGACACCTAGATCATGAGATATGAATACAATAGACATATTTCGATCTGTTTTTAGTTTTTTTAATAAATTGATAATTTGAGACTGAACCATGACATCCAGAGAAGTAGTTGGTTCATCAGCAATCAATATCTCCGGGTTCAGTAACAAAGCCATTGCAATGGAGACTCTTTGCTTCATACCACCACTCAATTCATGTGGATATTTTTTCATGACACTTGGATCTAATAGAACACTGCTCAAAGAATTTCGGATTGTATCAGATTGGTCTCTAGAGTAACCATGCTGCTTCAAAATTTCTTTCATTTGTGATCCTATTGTAAAGACAGGATCTAAAGAATTAAGTGCTCCCTGAAAAATCATAGATATTTTCTTCCATCTCACTTTATTGTCAAATTCCTCTTCTGCCATTCCAGTAATGTCCTGTCCTCCAAGCATAATTTGACCACTAACTATTCTACCAGGGTACGGAACCGATCGCAGAAGAGCTGTTCCAAGCGTACTCTTCCCACATCCAGACTCACCAACGATTCCTATCGATTCATTTTTTCCAACACTAAATGAAACGTCATCAACGGCCTTAACCGTACCAAATTGTGAAAGATAGTATACTCTTAAACTATTTACTGAAAGAGCAAAATCCAAACAATTCAATATCGATCTTAACCGTATAAGTATCTATTTTATCTAATCTTTTACGCTTAATTAGACTATTGGACATATATATGGTAAAAATATTAGACAAACTGTCGAAATTTGAAAGTACCCATTTGCACATTTGATGCCAAGACGGGTGTTTTATGCCCAAAATGTGAAAGTCGATTGAAAAATGGGGAGCTATCTGATGTTGATGTAGAATGCTCTATCAAACTTATCAAACTCTCCCATAAGAACCAAGATTTAGATAAATTGAATTTAATTGGATCTCAAAAGATAGATGAAGATTATGTACTAATTTTGAAGGACTCAAATGTAAGTCACATAAACTCAAATGATAAACTTGTAAGTTCAGTTGAAGAAGAATTTAAAGGAAAAGTATGGTTTGTCGAAGCAAATAGCTCGGTAAGAAGGTTTCTTGAAAATCTCTTCTTTCCCATTAGAATCTTGAAAACCAACATGATTTGGCTGCCAGACGGAAATCAGGTAACACAAGTTACCATAGAGAGTAAAGATTATGAAAAATTCATTAGCATAATCGAGAAGATAAAAAGAATTGTAAACGCCGTAAGAAAAATAGAACTTGTTGTAGAGATTGCAGGAAAGTAATACCATGCAGCAAGACGACATTAGGGACAGAATATTTGCTTCAACACTCAACAAAGACCACATTGGAAAAAATGCAAGCCTAGTTGGATGGCTCGAAGACTTTAGAGACATGGGAAAAATCGGTTTTGTTACCATCAGAGACATGACTGGAAATTTTCAGGGTGTAGTTGTTGGAGAGATGTTATCTGAGTTTAGGGAAGTACAAAGACAAAGTATTATTCTGGTAAAAGGAACCATACAAGAGACTAGGGCGGAGAATTTTAAGGTAGAGGTAAAGATAGAAAAAATGAAAATCTTGTCAACGGCAGTGAATCCACTTCCAATTGATCCAACCGGAAGGGTAAAATCATTAATGGATAAGCGACTGGACTGCAGGGCCCTCGATTTGAGGAACTTTAGGATTTCCAATATTTTCAGAATCAGATCATCTGTCCTTTCTTTGATTCGCAAATTCCTTTATTCAAAAATGTTCATAGAAGTTAATACGCCCAAGATAATAGGAAGTGCGACTGAGGGAGGTGCGGATCTTTTTGATTTTGAGTATTTCTCAAAGAAAGCATACTTGGCACAAAGTCCTCAGTTGTACAAGGAGCAACTTACTTTGGGCCTTGAAAGAGTATTTGAAATATCACCATATTTCAGGGCTGAACCATCACATACAGTAAGACATCTTTCAGAGTTTATAAGCGTGGATTTAGAAGCGGCATTCTTGGATTATGTCGATATAATGGACATAGTACAAGAGTTAGTCATCAGTACAATAAACGATCTATTTGTCAATCACAACGAAGAAATAAAACACTTTGAAAATAAACCCGCGATTATGGTTGATACGATTCCTCGAACTACTTATCAAAAGTGTCTGGACGATTTAAGAGGATTAGGGGAAAAGTTGGAATTTGGTGATGACCTTTCTGATCCTGCACTAAAAAAACTAGGAGAGATTTACCCAAAATTTTATTTCATAACTGATTGGCCCACAAAACTTAAACCGTTTTACATATTAGAGCAAGAAAACAAATGTGAACTTTCAAAATCCTTTGACTTGCAATACGGATATTTGGAAATAGTCTCTGGAGGAACCAGAGAACACGATCCTGAAAAATTAGAAAATAAATTACTTGAAAAAGGACTGAATCCAAAAAGTTTTTCTGATCATTTAAAGACGTTTGAATGGGGAATGCCTCCTCACTCCGGCTGTGGCCTAGGTTTTGATAGGTTGATGATGATCCTTACTAATTCATCGAACATTAGGGAAGTTGTTCTCTATCCAAGAGATACTGACAGGCTTACTCCCTAGATATCTTGATTTTTACCTCTTTAAGGATATCTTGTACTAAAGTAAAAGCTCGAAATCGTGATCCAGATACTTCGTATATGAGCCATATTACCGGATTTAATTTCATAAAAATCAAGTCTGTCGACGAAGGTGTTGATCCATCCAAATGCGAATGATACACTCCAACGATATCTAGTGAGTTATTAGATGCCCACTGATATACTTCCCTCAATTCGTCGGGGTCCATTTGAAATGAATTTTCAGAGTGCATCTTGTTCTCCATTATTTTCACTTGTTCGACGCAGTACTCATTATCGTTTACTATGCGTCCTACAAGAAGACAACAAGATTCATTGGGCAAATCCTCTTTAGTTAAACGTATTAAGGAATCTATTTGGTTTTCTGTAACAGATAATGTTATCTCAGCCATTTCTTATTCAATTTTGCAGGCAAATATTAGATGACACCAATAACATGTGCGTTCAACGGTGTGATTATACCTAATATGATTTTATCTAGTTACTATATGTAAGACCTAAATAAACTAGCCTACTGTTATTTTTCCCTTCATATATGGATGCAGAGTGCAGAAATAGTCGTATTGTGATTCTTTGAGATTCATGGCATCAAGAATGAATGTGGCATTTGATTTAATGGTCTTTGAATCGAAGGTTTTGCCATCATCTGCTAAACTTGTAACAGTGTGTGGAACATTGTCGTTATTGGTCCATTCTATTCCACCATCTTTTGGTACTTTTACATTAACAGGATCAAAACCGGGATTTCCCTCTGCCGACGCACCAGGAAGAATAGTAGTTTTCACTGGATTTGTGATATTTCTAACCGGCGCACTTTGATTCTGGCCTGCTTCGATTCCAACAATATTCTCTTGTTGAGCTTTTGGCGTGACTAAACCGAATAAATAGAATGTAGCCGCACCAACAATTGCAGCACTTACAAATATTACTGTAATAGCCTTAAAGTAAGGTGTCCTCTTATAAGACGCAACAACAAGTACTGTAGCAGGTATTGAAATTAAGAGCATAACTCCGATATATGCAAAGATACTTGGAATTCTGGTACCAATGGTAATGGCTGCTGCAAAACCAAAGGTAACTAGAAAACCTAATGTTATGAACGTTGCAGATTTCGCTCTTCCTGAAGTTGGGAATCCATCCTTGAAAATTCCCGATGCTAGAAATATCAATCCAATGAACATTGTGAGTAGGCTGACAGCATGCATTCCTTCAATAAATGTATGCGCAATTCCTGCAAGTGAAATTCCGACCCCGACTATACCAATACATGTAAGTCCTATCCCTGGAGTTATTAGGTCCCAATCAGACATTATTTAGTACGTGAACTCAAGCTCACATAATTAATCTTTTCTTGTGATGAATCTAAAATTTTGAATTTGTGCGATATCAGGTGGCCGGACATAAATATTGGTCCTATTGATTTGGTGGAGCTTTTAGATTGTGACTAAATTTTTCAGTTTTTTTCCAAGTAACTCTACTTTGAAATAATTCCAGATATCTCAACTGTGATTTTAGAAAAAAATCATATCAAAATCTATTGAATAATATGTCAAAGCACTTATATTCAAGCAAGATAAGCTTACCATCGTATTTACAAATAAGAGGATTTGAAAAATGCCTAATACTGGTATAGTAAAATATCATGTTAAACTTGAATTTGAAGTTGATGGGATAGTAGAGAAGGCCGACATTATTGGCGCAATATTCGGCCAGACGGAGGGATTACTAGGCCCCGAGATGAACCTGAATGAGTTGCAGAAGGTTTCCAAGGTTGGAAGAATAGAAGTAAATGTTGACACCAAATCAAACACAACTAAAGGAGATGCCTTGCTTCCAATGAGTACTGATATTTCCACAGCCGCATTGATATCTGCAGCTATCGAAAGCATAGATAAAGTTGGGCCTTTTCAGGGCAAGTTTCTGTTGGTTGGTATAGATGACATTAGAGCAATCAAGAAAAAAGTTATTGTGGATAGAGCCAAGAAAATAATTCAGGAATGGGCAACAAAGACAATAAGTGAAGGAGAAGAGATGTTGCGCGATGTATATGATGCAAGCAAACCGGGAAAACTAACAACATTTGGAAAAGCTCAGCTTGCATGTGGTACTGGTGTGTTCGAATCTCCCTATATCATTCTGGTTGAAGGAAGGGCCGATGTGATTAACTTACTACGCGCAGGTTTTGATGCCTCTATTGCCATAGAAGGGGCCAAAATTGATGAAACAATTACGAATCTAACATCCGGAAAAAAGGTTATTGCATTTCTAGACGGTGACAGGGCAGCAGATTTGATTTTAAAGGAATTGCAAGGACTAGTTAAAATTGACAAAGTTCTGAGAGCGCCGACAGGTAAAGAAGTCGAAGAGTGCACCCCCCTTGAAATATCCGAGATACTTAAGGACGTGGCTGAAACTGGAAGTGAACAACTGGACGCTCCAGTTCAACAACAAAAAAGTACAAGAAAACCAAGAACCTATGGAAATAATAATTTGGCTTCTACATATCAGGAGGTTTCTCATTCAAATACTAATAATGGCGAAAACGTAAAAGATGACCCTCAAATTACATCGGCGGTCAAAGAAGTGTATCCACAAATCAATGAAACTTTAGAAGCGTTGATATTGGATAATTCGATGCAGGTATTGCTGAAGGTACCAGTATCGGAAATAATCAAAAGACTGGATTCTCTAGAAGGTGCTAGATTTCTAGTAATGGATGGTATTATCACTCAACGACTAATTGATGCTGCATACAAAGCAGGAATTGAATATGTCGTCGGGCACAGAATGGCCGAGTTAAAGAAATCACCAGTAATTACGGTCAGAACTTTTGATCAGATAGGTATTGGCAACTAGAGAACGATGCAAGAAATAAAGTCTGAATATATTATAACACTAGCAAAGTTACTACTCAAGGGCGCAAAAGATAATTTTATTGATTTTACCAGCACCGATATTGGAATAGAGATCAACAAGTCACAGCAAGCAGCTTCAAAGATAATTTTGGAATTGCAAGAAATGAAATATGTGGAACGAGTCAAGAAGGGGCATGGGTATATGATCAGGGTAACAGAAGAAGGTCTTTTGTCAGTCAAAAAAATGTCAGAATTTCTTAACATGGCATTAAATCCATCTCCAATTAGAATTCACTTTAACGGAACTTTGGTCTCTGGGATGGGAGAAGGCAAGTACTACATGAGTCTTGGAGGCTATAAGAAACAGTTTGAAAAAAAGATCGGGTACATTCCCTATCCTGGAACACTAAATATCAAATTAGTTGATCGACTGTCGCTAGAAAACAGAGAAAAAATTGAAAGCTTCCGTTATCAATTTATCGACGGATTTAGTGATTCCAAACGAACTTATGGTTGGGTCAAGTGTTACCCTGCAATCATAAACGGTAATGACAATATTCGGTCAGACTTGTTGTTACTTGAACGAACACATCACGACAAAAATATGCTGGAAATTATAGCCCCCATTAATATCAAACAGGCACTTCAACTAAAAAATGGTGATAACGTCAAGATTACTTTGGAGACTTCAAAAAATAGGACAGAATCATATATCATAAATTGAGTGACCCAATTCTTCCTTGATTTGCGTACTCTTCGAACCAGGAATTGGCGTATTCAAGCGAATTATCTGAGTATTTATTCCCCTTTTCGCACAATTCACCGCTATTTCCTTCTCGGTATGTTTTTGATCGTACCCTAAGGCGATAATGTCTGGTTTTACAAATTCGACTGTGTCATACAGCGTTCCCTCTCTTCCAATTATTGCATAATCTACATATCTAATCGACGAAACCAGCTCCCTCCTAAGGCTTTCAGCATGATATATTTTTCTCTGTTTGTTAATTTTGAGTGCTGTAGAACTTCTGGCTACGACGACCACCAATACATCTCCTTGTTTTTTTGCGTCCTTTAGAGTATGAATATGACCCGGGTGTACTATGTCAAATACGCCACCGATTAATACAATTTTTAATAACCCTCTTCCAAGAAAAGTTAATTTGAGAGGCTCAGACTTTTCTACAAAGCCATTTTTTATCATTTCTTTAGTTTTTACGTTGAACTGATCTTCTGAAATTGGTGTTCGTACTTTTAAGTATTCTAATGGCAGCATTTCTGGTTCAAGTGAAGAAACATAGATGGCTGTAAGAATAGCTTTGTCCAAAGGCTCTAACATAAATTTGACATTATTTAACCAACAATGTCTATTTAGTTCTATTCTCCGTATACTACGTTCTTTAAATGAGAAACCCGGGCACAATGACATCAACTTCTCAGACTAGCTTTTAGTTTATCCAGCATTTATCAATAAACGACGGGTTGTCACAAGAAGGGTGTGATTGGGCTGAAATAGCAGGCATAGCGCAAATGGTTGCTATAGAGGTGACAAGAGAGTAAAACATCTTTTTGGAGTTGTGATTTTCTGAGAAAACTAATACCTAAATAATGCAAATTAGAAAAAATATTAGATGACAATATCCCAAGTAGGCGCACATCCGCTGTCGGCTGGAGTTAAGATATCAACAGTTGACACAAAGGAGATTTCATCCGGAACGACCTTGATAAAGCGGGGATTTGCGCACATGCAAAAACATGGTGTAATAATGGATGTAACTAACGTAGAGCAAGCCCAAATAGCCGAAGATGCTGGTGCAGTAGCTGTTATGGTGTTAGACAAGCTCCCCTCTGATGTAAGAAGTGCAGGTGGAGTAGCAAGAACTGCAAGTGTAAAAATAATTGAAACAGTGTTAGATGCTGTCAGTATACCAGTAATGGCCAAGTGCAGAATAGGTCATGCATCTGAGGCAAGTATTCTTGAAGAAGTAGGAGTGGATATGATAGATGAAAGTGAAGTACTTAGTCCAGCAGATCAAGGTAGGCATATTTGGAAGTGGAATTACACCACACCATTCGTTAATGGGGCCAAGAACCTGGGAGAGGCTCTTAGAAGAATACAGGAGGGTGCTTCAATGATAAGAACAAAAGGTGAACCAGGTACAGGGGATGTATCACACGCAGTAACTCACATAAGGCAGGTAAATAATGAAATTACAAAAATAAGGGGTATTTACGACAATAACGATGACCAAGAACTAATCACGATTTCAAGGGAGCTACAATCTTCATTTGAAATTGTTAAAGAAACTGCAAGGCTTGGAAGACTCCCAGTTGTTAATTTTGCTGCCGGCGGTATATCCACACCAGCTGACGCTGCACTTCTAATGAATCTTGGTTGTGACGGGATATTTGTTGGTTCGGGAATTTTCAAAGCAGAGGACCCACTTGAAAGAGCTAAAGCAGTTGTTATCGCAACCACTTATTTTGACGATCCCAAGACAGTTCTGGAGGCGCAGAAAATGGTCGATGAAAAAAAATCGATGCTTGGTCTTGATACTAAGAACCTTGATTTAAGAATGCAAGAAAGAGGACCTACGGTATGAGTAATGAGTTACTAATTGGGGTATTAGGACTTCAAGGTGATATTGAAGAAAATATCAAAGCAACAACAGAGGCGTTAAGAGAAATGAATCTGAAAGGTAAAGTTATTTCTGTTCGCTATCCTGAAGAAATAATGAAAATTGACGGGTTGATCATTCCTGGAGGTGAGAGTACAGTAATGGGATTGCTGATTTCTCTAAAGGATGAATTATTACATGCGATAACAAGAATGATACAAAGAGGTTTACCTATTATGGGAGCGTGCGCTGGCATGATTGTGTTGGCCAAAAAGTCATATGATAAGGTCATTGGAGACAAGAAACAATTATTGCTAGGGATTTTAGATATCGAAATAGAAAGGAATTCATTTGGGAGACAGCACGATTCATTTGAATCCGACTTGGAAATTTCTGGAATTAATGATAGCTACAAAGGAATTTTCATACGTGCGCCATCTGTAATTTCAGTAGGTCCGAATGTTCAAATCCTGAGCAAGTTTGGCGGAAAAATAGTGGCTGTAAGGCAAGAAAATATAATTGGGACTTCTTTTCATCCCGAATTATCTGGTGATTATAGAATGCACAGATTGTTCATTGAATTGGTAACCAATTGGAAGAAGGAAAGCTTCCAACAATAAAATTTTCATAACTAATCACAAGTCACTTTGTCACTTTACGCATCAAGTTAAGTGCCGAACCTGCCTTGAACCATTCGACCTGTAACGAGTTGTATGAGTGTTTTAATAATATTTCTTCATCAATAGCATTACTATGATGGATAATGCATTTAAGATAACTTCCTTCCTTCAAATCTTTAAGACCTAATATGCTTAGATTATCATCTTCCAATATCTTTTCATGGTCTGCGGGCTCTACAAATGTAAGAGCAAGTATTCCTTGTTTTTTTAGGTTAGTTTCGTGAATCCTGGCGAAGCTCTTTGCTATTACCGCACAGCATCCCAAATAGCGTGGTGTCATTGCTGCATGCTCTCTACTGCTACCTTCGCCATAGTTAGTGTCTCCAATTATTATCCACCTAATCTTTTTTGATTTGTATTGTCGAGCGATGTGGGATAGTAATTCTATTTCATTATTCAAGATGTTCTTACCTTTTCCAATTTGATCCTGGTGGAAAGCATTAATTGCGCCAAGGAGAAGATTGTCACTTATTTTGTCTAGGTGTCCTCTGTACATTAACCAAGGACCCGCAGGGGAAATATGATCGGTCGTACATTTTCCTTTGATCTTTACCAAAATTGGTATCCTCTCAAAGTCCTTTCCGTCCCACTTAGGAAACGGCTCCAGTTTCTGGAGTCTAGAACTATTTGGATCAATTTGTACTTGCTGATCTTTGTTGGCTTCGCTAGGTGAGATGTAAACATCCTGATTATATACGAAACCATTAGAAGGTATCTCTGGCGCAGCCTTTGGAGGGCTCAGTATGAATCTAGTTCCATCACTTGCAGTCAATTCATCTACTAAAGGATTGAAAGAAAGCTTTCCGCCTAAGGCTAACGCTATCACCATCTCTGGACTACCAATAAAGTTCATAGTCTCTCTTCTTCCATCATTACGACCCGGAAAATTCCTGTTGTAAGATGTGACAATAGTATTAGGTTCGCCTTTCTTAAGCTCAGGTCTATTCCATTGTCCAATACATGGACCACATGCATTTGCTAGCACGTTTGCTCCAATATCTATTAGAGATTTCATCTGACCATCCCGTTCAATTGTTCCACGAATCATCTCAGATCCTGGAGTAACTTGGAGAGGAACCTTTACTTTTACTCCTTTTGACTTGGCCTGTTCAGCAATATCAGACGCTCTTGACATATCTTCATATGATGAATTAGTACAGCTTCCAATTAGAGCAACAGAAATTGCATCTAGATAGTTATTGCTTTTCACATCGCTTGCCATTTTTGAAATTGGTCTAGCCAGATCGGGTGTGTGGGGACCTACTATATACGGCTCAAGATTTGATAGATCTATCTCTATCAGTTGATCAAAATAACGATGTGCATTTTTTCTGTCATTTGAAATTTCTTCTTCAATTTCTCTATCCAATGCAAATAATTCTTCATACTTATCCGCTAGATCTGCGATGTGCTGCCGTTTTGTAGCACGAAGATAGGTTTCCATCTTTTCATCGTACGAAAATATGGAACAGGTAGCACCAATCTCTGCTCCCATATTGGTAATTGTAGCCTTCCCAGTGCAGCTAATGGTCCTTGAACCAGGGCCAAAGTATTCTACAATTGCGTTGGTCGCTCCGTAGACCGTAAGCTTGGACGCTACATAAAGTATGATATCCTTTGGCGATGTCCATCCATTAAGTTTCCCTGTAAGATTTACACCAATGCGTCTCGGATACAAAAGTTCCCATGCCATACCCGCCATTACTTCGGCAGCATCAAGACCACCCACCCCTATCGCTATCATTCCAAGGCCACCTGCGTTAGGAGTATGTGAATCGGTTCCTATCATCAATCCTCCTGGAAAGGCATAATTTTCAAGGACTACCTGATGAATAATTCCGGAACCTGGTTTCCAAAATCCAATCCCATACTTTTTTGAAGCGGATTCTAAAAAGTTGTATACCTCATTATTTTCATAAATGGCCAGCTTAGTATCTGACTCACTACCAGTCCTTGCTTGAATTAAATGATCGCAGTGTACGGTAGTTGGGACAACCACCCGTGTGAGGCCCGATTGCATGAATTGTAATAGTGTCATCTGACCTGTTACGTCCTGCAATGCGACTCTATCTGGATTAAGAAATATGTAATCGGATCCGGAACGAATTTCTCTATCTAAGTTTGAATCATGAATATGACCCGTGAGAATTTTCTCCGACGCAGTCAATGGTCTTCCAACGACTTTTTGGTATTTGCTAACATTATCTTGTAGTTTCTCATAAGTTCCAGATATGATGTCAAGTGATCCTTTCATACTCATGGTTTAATGGTACTTTTTTTCATATTTAATTTTTCATGATTTTGAATTCTTATTTGTCAAGCTCGGCTGTTCTATAACTGCCAACTTATTTCTGTGAGCTGTAACCAGATGATTTGAAAATGTGAATCCTATCTTTATAATAAGGCTCATACTAGGAGTCCTACTTTATTATATTGTACTGGTGTTCTTTTTATGAATATCAAAAAAAATAATGCACCTCAATAGCGTAGATTTGCAATAGATTCACACTAGCCCAATAATTGAATAAAACTAAAACTGCCGCAACTGATAATCAATGGATGTTTTGTGAATGCGGGAGGTGGGATTCGAACCCACGAACCCCTGAAGGACAGGATCCCCAATTTTATTAGATCTTAAGTCCTGCGTTTCCAAATTTGTATTATTTGGCCAGGCTCTACAACCCCCGCATGAACCAATCAGATTTGATAAATGGATGGTAATTAAACGTTATAGATAGTATCCTTAGCATTAGATATCTTAATGAAACCCTAGATTCGTTCTATGTTTGTTTTTGATATGCCTTGGTAGCTCAGCCTGGTAGAGCGTTGCCTTGGTAAGGCAAAGGTCCCGGGTCCAAATCCCGGCCAAGGCTCGTTAATATGAATATGGTTTTTCCCGCCTAAGGTTTCTACTACTATAATTTTCAGTAATTGGATTCAGATTGCAAAGTAGAATTCTAACTTGATAATGCGCATCTTGCAAATTTGAATTGCTTTAGTGCTTTACATTAATCATTTTTCGTTTTCTCGTTTATGTGAATGTAAATGCCTCAACTTTTCATGTAATTGATCGATTGATAATGTGAGTCCAATTTCTTTTGCATATGGTTGTCCTTTTGTAAACGCTTTTGCAATATTTCTAACAAACTCCATACTTATTTTTGGAGGTAACGGAGCTTCAAATGGATCTATGTGTGCATCAACTATAACTGGCACGTTCTTTTCCATAAAGGCTTCGTGAATAACAGGTTTTACTTCTTTCATTTTAGTTATTGAAAATCCCTTACCGCCACATGCTTCAGCAATTTTTACAAAATCTATTTGTGAAAATTCTATTCCATATTCTGGATTTCCGAGAAATGCCATCTGTTCCCATCTTATCATTCCTAAAATTTTGTTATTCAACACTATGACCTTAATGGGGAGTTGATATTGAACTGCAGTTGCAAATTCGCTCATAAGCATAGTAAACCCACCATCTCCGACGAATGCAATACTTTGTCTCTCTGGATATGCAATCTTGGCGGCAATGGCATATGGTACTCCACATCCCATCGTTGCAAGAGATCCGGATCCTGAAAATTTCATACCGCTTTTTATTTTTAAGAATCTAGCCGCCCAGCAGGTATTGATTCCACTATCCACTGATATTATTGCGTCATCGTCTAATTCCTCTGACACTGCAGCAGCAACAACTTGAGGCTTTATTGGTTCGCCTTCACGAGTGCTTTGTTCGATTAATATCTCGTTCCATTTTTTCATTGCTTGTTGTTTTGATTTTAAAAATTCCAGACTTGGATCATTATCTATGCTCGTAGTTCTTCTATCTCTTAGTAACGGAAGTAGCTGTGACAAGACTTGTTTGGAATCGCCTATTAGACCAATTTTGACCGGATATCTTAAACCAATTTTTTCAGGTTTTATGTCAATCTGAATACCTGCAGCCTGCCCTGGCCTAGGCAGATACTCAATATATGGAAAAGATGTTCCAATCATAAATAACGTATCACTTTCAGCCATGGCGTCACTAGAAGGCTCAGTTCCCAAAAAACCGATGCCGCCCAAAGTGTATGGATGATCGTCTGGAACAACTGCTTTTCCCAGCATTGCTTTTATTATGGGCGCATTTAGTTTCTGCGCTGCAGTTACTACTTCTTCTGAAGCATTCAAGGCACCTTGACCAACTAATATGACAATTTTTTTTCCATTGTTCAGAATTTCTGCAGCTTTTTCAATCATTAGTATGTCAGCGGAAATTGGGGCAACAAAGATGTCAGAGGTATGGCCTGGAACTTTATGTCTTGAATAATGGCCCTCCAGCTTTTGTTCCTGTACGTCAGTTGGAATGTTAAGATGGCTAACCCCTCTACGAACATATGCGGTTCTACATGCTATATCTACAGCCATTTCTGCCTGTCGCGGTGAACCTATCATACTATTATAAACAGCAACGTCAGAAAAAAGATTCAATAAATTCACATCCTGTTGAAAACTTGAATTCATTAAATCGGTCGATGTTCCTCCTGTGATAACGATAACAGGAGTGTTATCAGCCTTTGCGTCATACAATCCGTTTAAAAGATGAATAGCCCCCGGACCGGCAATCGATGTACATGCACCCAGTTTTCCAGTATATTTTGCATATCCACAAGCCATCAAGGCGGCAGATTCCTCATGTCTTACAAGGACGAATTTTATTTTGTCTCTTCTTACTCTTAAGGCCTCTATAAACCCGTTAATACTGTCTCCAGGAATACCAAAAACAACATCGACCTTCCAATCAATAAGTGCTTCAGCCACAATATCTCCAGTTTTTAGATCCTCGTATTCACTCATACAGTAATATTGGTTATTATTTCTAATAAATCTGAATGCATCCTTATTCCATGAAAATTACAATTTATTTTAAATTTTGATAATGTCGCGGTTTTCGATTAATACTTTATGCAATATTAACTGAACAAGTCAAATCAATTACCCTGACACTGGTTGAAACAGAAAAGTTAGAACGCCTCTCATGAAAATTCCATATGTTTTTATCGTACAATCTTTTTACAATATATATCCAATGATGGTGGTTTTGGGTTCCATTTGGGGTATCTAAATGGCTTTAAAAATGAGATATCTTGAGCTCAACAGGAAAATAAGAGATGTAAGAATGTTAGCGATTCAAGGAATCGCTGAAGCTGGTTCTGGACATCCAGGAGCATCATTTTCAGCAGCAGAAATTATGGGAGTTCTATATTTTCACAAAATGAAAAATCGACCAACGGATCCATTCTGGGAAGAAAGAGACTATTTCATTAATTCAAAAGCCCATTCCGCTCCAGGATTTTATGCAGTTTTAGCGACTGCTGGCTATATTGATACAAAAGAAATAAAGACACTGAGAAAGCTTGGTTCTCGCCTACAAGGTCATCCAGTTAGATATTCGGAGCGACAAAAAGATCATAGCTTCCCGGGCATAGAATATTCAGGCGGATCTGAAGGAATCGGTTTATCAGTATCTATCGGAATTGCACTTGCGAAAAAGCGAGATGGTCAGAAGAATAGAGTTTATACTTTAATCGGTGATGGTGAATCAAATGAGGGCCAAATCTGGGAAGCAGCAATGGCAGCGTCAAAATTTAAACTCGATAATCTAGTAGCTATCCTAGATAGGAACAAGATCCAGCAGGATGGTTTTACTGAAGAAATAATGCCTCTGGATCCTGTTAGAGACAAATGGGCAGCGTTTAATTGGAATGTCGTAGAGGTTAATGGACACAAGATAGAACAGATAATCGACGCTTTGAGCAGAATCGAAAAGGTGGAAGACAAGCCATCAATAATAATCGCAAATACTACAAAGGGTAAGGGAATCAAGCATATGGCTAATAATCCACAATGGCACGGTAAGGCTCCTCCAAAAAAACATGTCCCAATTTTACTGGAAGAGCTTCAAAGTGAGATTTTGATTGCCCCTTCAATTATTGCAGGTGAGCCTGAGAATTATGAAGAAAAAGTAAGGAGAGCAGAACGGGCAGGAGCAGATTTTATTCACTTGGATATTATGGATGGAAAATTTGTTCCTAGTACTTCATTTTTTGCAGATACTATCAAGCATCTGAGAAAAATCTCTAGCATCCCTTTTGATGCTCATTTGATGATTGAAAAACCTGTCAATCATATACAAGAATACATTGAAGCAGGTTGTGATATTGTTACAGTACATGTGGAAGCGTGCAACGAATCAGAATTTTTGGAAATTAATGAAATGCTACTAAATGCTGGTATCAGTCCCGGAATTGCTATCAATCCTGGAACTCAGTTTCCAGGTTGGATACTTGAACACCTCGATAACATCGATATTATGATAATTATGTCCGTGAATCCAGGATTTGCAGGACAAAAATTTATTCCGGAAACACTGGATAAAATGGCCGAAATAGTCAAAACATTGAAGAGCAACAACTACAAGGGATTCATAGAAGCTGATGGAGGTATTGATGCAACAACTCTTCAACAAGTATTTGATGCAGGGGCCAGAATTATGGTAGCCGGTAATGCAGTGTATGGATCCCCTGATATCAACTCTAATATCATACAGTTAAGACACAAGGCTAATGTTGCGATTGAAACAAAATTATTAGAATTGGCAACTATAAATGACATGGGATCTGACTGGATTAAGTCACGTAAAAATATGCTAATACCTTTGGCAAAGGAACTTGGAATTGAGGAGGATCTCCATGCAATTAAGTGATAAAAATGTGATCTCTGACATGAGAACTGCTTATGGTAAGACCCTGGTAGAACTGGGAGCAAAGGATCCTAATATTGTCTGCCTTGGAGCTGATACAACTGATTCTCTAAAAACAAAACTGTTCGGCGACAAGTTTCCCAATAGGCTATTCAATGTTGGAATTGCAGAGGCAAATCTTGTCTCAATAGCCGCTGGATTAGCAATAGCAGGTAAAGTGGTATTTGCAAGCACCTATGCAGCATTTTTACCCGGCAGGTGCCTTGATCAAATTAGAAATACTATATGTTACCCTTTCCTAAACGTAAAATTAGTTGTATCTCATGCCGGACTAACTGTTGGACCCGATGGTGCATCTCATCAACAAATAGAAGACATTTCTACAATGCGGACAATTCCAAACATGAGAGTACTCGTTCCATCAGATTCTATATCAGTTAAAAACTTGATTCCTCTCATAAGTTACACTCCAGGCCCATTTTTCATGCGTCTTGCACGTCCATCAAATTCTAATATCTATGAAGATAATTTTGATCAATTCGATATAGGAAAGAGTAACATAATTAGAGATGGTTCTGACATCACTTTGATGGCATGTGGTCTTATGGTGTCAAAAGCAATTGATGCCGCACAGACACTCGAAAAAGAATATGCTGTCTCCTGTAGAGTAATAGACATGTACTCTATTAAACCAATTGATGTTGATATTGTATATCGTGCTGCAATAGACACTGGTGCAATCGTTACTGTTGAAGAACACAGTATTATCGGGGGTCTAGGAAGTGCAGTTTGTGAAGTGACAGCTGAGCATCATCCTGTCCCTGTAATCAGAATTGGAATAGCAGATATTTTTGGCGAATCAGCCAGAGAAACTGAGATAGAGTCGCTCTTAAGTAAATATGGTTTAAGTTCAGATAATATTGTAGAATCTGTTCTAAAAACTAGGAAAAAGATAAAGAAATGAAAATATTTCTTGACACTGCAAGTATCGAATCCATAAAAAAATTTGTCGACATGGGTGTCGTGGATGGAATTACAACAAATCCTACATTAATTTCTAGAGAGAAAGGACACCCAGAAGACATAATGCGCGAGATTGTAAAAATTGTAAAAGGTCCAGTAAATTTGGAGGTAGTAGCAACCAACACTAATGATATGGTTGAAGAAGGTTTGAGGTTAAAAAAATTTGGTGAAAATGTTATTGTAAAGATTCCCATGACTATGGATGGATTGATGGCAGTAAGGAAGCTGAAAGAAAAGGGAATCAAGACAAACGTAACTTTGATCTTTTCATCAAATCAAGCTTTGCTAGCTGCAAAAGCAGGAGCGTCATATGTTAGTCCCTTTATAGGAAGACTTGATGACGTTGGTCAAGACGGTATGACTATAATTAGAGAATTGGTTCAGATCTTTAAAAACTATGGTTATCAATCGGAAATTTTAGTTGCTAGTGTAAGGCATCCTATTCACGTTATTGAGGCTGGAAAATTAGGGGCACACATTGTTACACTTCCCCCTGAAATACTGGGCAAGATGCTAACTCACCCACTTACTGACAAGGGATTGTCATTGTTTCTCTCAGATTGGGAAAAAGTCAAAAAGGAACACAAGTACAATATTTAATATAATTTAGCACAATACATCATCTTTCTAAAACAAGACACATTACATCATATTTACATCGAGTTAAACTTGTAAAAGTGATAGGACCTTTGTGGGAATTTCATTTAGTTTACTAACCACCAAAATTCTTTCATACTCAAGGTATTTTAGGTTCAATCCAATATTGATAGCATTATTTACATTCTTTCCCACACCTACAGCAACCATGTGAATTCCATTCATTTTGTAAGTCTTGATAATGGACCGAACTGCGTTATAGTCGGACGGTTCACCATCCGTAAGGGTTATCATTATGTCGGGTCTGTATGTTTTCATTAAAGGTAACAATAAATTATAAATTTCAGCAAGCGGTGTCCCGCCACTTGCTTTAATTTGAACCAAATTACGTGCATTAATTGAGGTCCATTTCACATCCGCGTGTTTTATTACCCAACATGTAACTTTTTTGTTTTTAGTACTAAATGCATAGGCAGAAAATTTTACATCCAAAAATTTCAAGGCTTCACAAAGAGCTACAGTTGCCTTTTTGTATTCTAATTCATATTCGTCTATACTGCTGGAATGATCCAATAAAAGTGCAATTTTTGTGTTTATGGTATTTTTAAAGTCTATGAGAAACGGTTTTGGTTGAGATTCAATTATGGAATCTACGTCAATCTCATCACCAGTAATATCATGTGTTTCTCTCCATTCTCTCTTCCAGGATCTAATGACTGATTTTAACTTTGTAATCAAATCGTTATCATAAATTACGCTTTCGTCTAAATGCACGCTATCAGGAACCTCCAATCCAAATTGTTCCATCGTTGAGTAACCCTTAATGTTTGTTTTCCTACTTTCCTTTACAAGACTTTCATATTCCTTTAATATTTGAGTACCGGAAATGACGTCATTAGTAGACTTTTGATTTTCCTTGTTTCGAATTTTTATTACCCGTTCTATTTCTTTTATCAAATTTTTTTCTGTCAACGATAGTCCAATTTTACTTCCTAGAGTAACAATTGGAATAGTGAAAAGAGAATCAATTTGAAGTATCTTGATAATTTTGGGAATTTGTCGTTCTATCCATTCAGTTTTATGGTTTTTTTCTATTGATTCACTTATTAATTCTCTGGCAACGTTAACTGCGGTATGTACACGATCTAACTCTGAGCCAAACAATTCACCTTTCACATAACCAGTAATAAGATATTGAGAAAAAGCCTCTATCACCTTGTGTTTTCCGTAGAGTGAATTGAGCAAGGGCCGTGACAACCATGAAATTCCTTCATTAAAAATAACTTCATTCTCCATACCTTTCCATTCACTTAACCCTAAAATTTCAATTCGCTTCAACTCTATTGAGTTTAAGATATAGCCAAAGGCGTGATCATTACTTAGAGCTTTTGTTGAATATGCTATTCGCATGGATTCATACCATAATGCAATTCGCCATTGGCGATATTTTTGAAATTCTGTGCCGTTGTAGTATCTGAGTGATGGCATAGAAATACTATTTTTTGTCAAGTTTGTGGTAGGGGGTTTGTCCTCTATGAGTAAAATAGTTGCTTTGTTATTGCCAGACCATCTTCTTGAAAGAAACGTTCCTAAATTAATTAGTACATCATTTCGTAGAGAATAATTCTGCACATAAGAAAATGACATGTTGTCAGGCAAAAATGGAAGTAATCATATCCATTACTTTTCTATATTCCACTTCCCCCCATTGATCATAAACATTCGCATATACTACTTCAGCAGCATTTTTAGGGGATACTTTATTTGTTAGAAGTTTCGCAAAGGCTATAGATTCTCTTATACTAGGGCTGTAGTATAGCTCCTCTAGGGAAGCTGCCTCTCTTAGACTATTCGCCAATTTAAGGGCGTTGTCGATGTCACTTTCAATTGAGGTATCAAAATTTACATGTTGTTTGATGATCTGTTTCTCAATTTCTTTTGGGGGGTATTCGAGTCTTAATCTTACAGGAAACCTGCTCAACAATTGTGGTGGTAGTTCCTTTGTTCCTTCGTGTGACAGAGGATTAATAGTGGCAAATACAAACCAGTTTTCTACTGCCTTTATTACTTGACCTTCTGCTTCCTTCAGCACTATCTGTCTTCTGTCATCTAAAGCCTCATCCAGACGCAAAAGCACATCGGCTTCTGCAGCGTTAAGTTCATCCAAATATAGAATTCCTCCTTCTCTCATTGATTTAATCAAGATACCTTCTACAAATGTAACTTCGCCTTGACTCATGGTTTTAGTACCAACTAGATGAGATTCACGGGTCCTTAGACTAAAATTAATTGAATAAAGAGTTTTCCCAATATCAGCTGCAAATTTTCTTACCAAACTAGTTTTACCGGTTCCTTTCGGTCCTATTATAAGTACAAAGAGTGATGATTCATATGCCTTCTTAATCATTTCAAATGAATTATTCCAATCAAAATAATTAGAGTCAGAAGTATCTTTCATTTAGTAGTTATTTTTGAAATATGTAAATAAAAACTAATTGTTCTCTTTCATTTAGACCTTAATATAGATTTTTTAGCATTTAGGTAATCCGTAATCAAAATCCGGTCTATTTCAGCTGGATTTATGTAATATGATCTACCTTTCACGTATTTTTCCAACTCATTTACATAACTCAATAGTGAATCTTCTTCACTAACCATGATAGTGTCGATATCAATCCCAGATTTATGACATTTTCGAGCTTCCATAATTGTCTTTTCCCCAATATACTGGTCTACTTGTCTGTACCTATAACAAAGGTAAACTAATTTCCCTGATTTAGTATCAAGTGATAATTCCTGTTCTTTTCGAACCGTATCTACTGCTTCTTTGTCAGCAGTGTAAAATTGGGAGTATGGCCTTTCAGATTGTATTTTGTTTCGTTCTTGATAAGAATCAATAAAACAGGCGCTAGGATGACCATCCGTTATGAGCACTATTTTTTTGTTTACTGTAGATTCATTTTGAAGAATTCTCTTTGCTAGTCTGAAAGCAGCTTGATAATTGGTATAGTGCATAAAACCCAACCCAGACTCAAATGTTCTAAGATAGGGTATGTCGTATGGCGATATTCTTGACGCCAAAGCTCCAAATCCTACTATGTGAATTGAATCTGAGGGAAAAAATTTTTGGTTCAACAAAAACAAGCTCCACAATGCCCTTTTTGCTGCTTCTATCCTACTCGTATCACCAAACATTGTTGAATATCTCATCGTTGAGCTTAGATCAATACAATACGCAACTGCAACATTCACATCCCGCTTTGTTTCATAAATTTCCAAATCATCCAGCCGTAGGTCAATTGGTAACTGGATTGAAGAATTTGAGCCTGATCTTCTCTCAATGGCATTTAATAATGATCTTGGAACATTAATCAACCTTAAATCGTCTGACGGTTCATATTTTTTTGTAGAATCTAGATTTATCGAACCACTTCCGCTAAAAGTTGTTTCATGAAGTCCGATGGATCCCTTATTCAACGCTCTTATTACATCTTCTAGTAATCTACCGCCTACTGCAAAAAATCCTTTTTTGCTCAACCATTTTCTTGAATCTCTGATATAACCTAATTCTTGGAGCTGTGTAATTATGGATGACGCCCTACCACTGGGTTTGGGTTCATCTGCATAACTTTGGCTGCTCTTTTTCTCCTTTTCCTTTTCCTTTTTCAGATTCTGTAATTCCTGTTCAATTTCTTCGAGTTTTGGCTGATCTTCTTTCAGAATTTCTTGACCCAAAATTTTAAGAAAATCTTTTAGCAAACTTTTAGGGATTTTTTTTGTGGGGGATTCGTCCTCCCTGTCCTCAGGAAAGTCAACAAGATTATGATAGGTATATTTCTTGATATTGTTACTAAATGCGGACATAGATCCCTTCCTTCCTATCGAGTATCGGTGGATCAGTAAATCTAAGGCCTTCCAATATCAATTCAGTTACAGAAGCTAGATATTCAGGGTCTTTCGTATTATTATGCTGATCGGCGCCGGTTGTCATATCACCAAACTTTTCTTCAAAGGTTTTTTGGTCCTGGATTATGTTGTTATTTACGATTTTCATTACTTGACTTAATGAATTGAATTTGTTTAGCTGTGAGTGATAGCTCTTGGGAGTGTTACTATTGCCAGTAATGTCCTGAGAAACAAGAAATGTCTTATTTATCTTGAATTCATTTTTTATGTTAATTAATCTTTCAGGAGGTATCTCTACGAGATAAAAACTACAAGCTTTCTTTATGGAATCCGAAATTATGTTGTCTAGAATATTCATTCGATTTTCATAACTGTCGTCTATTTCTGAAAGCTCAAACTTTGCAGTTTGTCGAATGCTATAGATGTCACTAAAGCGAGGAATAGTTGTTATGTTATTATCTACATTCCTTACTCGTTCTGCTTCTGCTATCAAGATCTCCAATGAATGTATTGACATCCTTACGCTTACACCTTTTTCATGATTTATTTCAGGATGACTTCGGGCAGTTCTTGTAATTTCGGCCAAAGTTCTTAAAATAAAAATCGGTAACACTACGTTTTGTCTATTGGGAATGTTTGCCTCTTGAATCATTATTTTCATTTCGTCATAAACATTTTTTGGGTAACGTGTTACGATATGACTCTTTAATCTATCATAGAGTGGTTCTATTATTTTACCAGAATGCGTGTAATCTATTGGATTTGCTGTTGATATTATTCTTGTATCGGGTTTGAAAATTACAGGGTATGAGCCAGTAGTATAGATGCCCTCCTGCAAGACACTCAACAAGGCTACCTGTTTTCTAGGGTCAAGTACAGGTAATTCGTCAATGCAAAATACACCATGCCTGGCTAAAAGTAGCTGCCCCGGAGAATAGGATTCGATATTGTAAATTTCCACTCCTTTTTTTGCTATTTTTATGGCGTCTATTTGACCAACAAGGTCCTTCACAGAAATGTCTGGAGTTGCAAGCAGGTACTTGAAACGAAAGGGACCGTCAAGCCAAACAATTTTGGTATCTAATCTATTGTTTCTTATTTTATCCTCTGTTTCAGTTGAAACATAGAATTCTGGCCTCGCCCTAATTACTTCCTTGTCTTCTAGCAATGAAATTAATTCGTTTTCCGGAATCAAAGTTGGAATGTCGTTAGTAATTGATCCCTCTATGATTGGAATCGGGGAAAGTAAATTTTTTGCTATAGTTTCGGCGATCTTTGTCTTTGCTTGTCCAATTTGACCTAGTAGAAGTATATCGTGGTACGATAGTATTGCTCTATTTATCGAGGGAACTATATCGTCATCATAACCGATAATTCCGGAATATGGAAACTTTTGTTGTTTCAGCTTTAATAATAAATTCCCTCTAAGCTGATCATTAACTGATACGTGTTTGTAATTGACTGATAATAAATCTCCAAGGGTTTTAATTTCATTGAAATTTTCCGGTACACCGGGAGCAGATTCTCGATAGTCAGGATTTGAAGTATAACTCTTATGAACGATATATCTAAAATTTTCAGAAATCAATCTTCTTTCATCAGCTCGTTCTACCTACAAATTTAAAGGTTTCAAAGCTTATTTTCGTTTTGTTGTAAAACCACACTTTTTTCATCAATTCCCACTTATATGTCAGCATGGTTTTTATTTCGGAAAATCATGGTCGTAAATGTTGTCGATATCTGAATATAGGCATATCTTAAGAGTAGCTGGCAAAGATATAGAGGGCAGCAAGAAAATTATTATTGCCCTGAGTCAAATTAAGGGTTTGGGTTACAATTTATCACAAGTCATACTACAGTCATTAAATATCAATCCTAGCATGAGAATAGGGTTTTTAACAGAAAAAGAAGTAAGTGACATTGAGGGTGCAATAAAAAATCCTTCAGTAATGGGAATTCCAAATTGGTATCTTAATAGAAGAAAGGACAACGATACAGGTTCAGACAAGCATTTGATAACTTCTGATCTCGATTTTACTATTTCAAATGATATTGAAAGGGAAAAAACAGTATATAGTTGGAGAGGCTATAGGCATATGTTTGGACTTAGAGTTAGGGGTCAGTGTACCCGAACTACCGGAAGAAAAGGCGGTGCTGTGGGTGTCAAGAAGGTTGTAATGAGACCAACAGGTGGCGCTGGAGCTCCAGGTGCTGAAGCAAAGGAAGCCGGTGCCGCTGCACCATCAGCAGAATCTGTCGCTCCCGAGAGTGGCGCAAAAAGCAGTGCACCAAAAACTTCGGAAACTAAAGAGTAGTGTGGTAAATGGGAGATCCAAGAAAACCACGCAAAAGTTTCAGAAGACCAAGGCGAATATGGAATTCGGATCAGTTAAGTTCAGAGCTGTATATCATAGGTTCTTACGGGCTTAGGAACAAGAGAGAATTGTGGAAGGCTCAAACTAGGGTTGCAAATTTTAGGAATCAAGCAAGGACGCTGCTGGCTTTGACGTTGGAAGATAGACAGGAAAAAGAGACTCATCTATTGTCTTTCCTAAATAGGCTGGGACTTACCACCACTTCGAGCTTAGATGACATTTTGAATTTGAAAATTGAAGATATACTCGAAAGGAGGTTGCAGACAATTGTAATGAGGAAAATGGGTATTAAATCTCCATTTCAAGCAAGACAAGTAGTTATACATGGACATGTTTCCATCGGGAATCGAAAGGTAAACTTGCCTGGATATCTTGTAAAGAAAGAAGATGAACCAAAAATTTTGGTGCACGTACAGGTTACAAATACACCAGCAGAGTCAGTAACAAGTTAAGCCAAGTCAAAGGCTATTTGTAGATATTCCATCTACAATATCAATGGTATCTATTTTTCCATCAGAATCCATGTCAAATCCTTGAACAACAAGCGCCCAATTCTTATATTCGCCAAATTTTTTTAATATCTCATTTCCATGATTGGTTAAGGCGATTATTGCTGATTTGGTGCCAGCCGATCTGACTCCCGCGATAATTATGACGTTTAAACTTTCAGAAAAGGGATTCCTTATTTTGGCGATTACTCCGTGATTGTCAAGTGTATGAGTCCTTCCATGTGGAGCTATCAAACCAGACCAGAAATTGGTTTCATCAAATCGAATTGGTAAATATCTATTGAATTCTGAAGTGATTATATTTGTTCCCGGACCACCAATAGAAATGATATTTTCTGTTCTTGATATTTTTTCAGAATTTGCATCGACATCTAACTTAACGACAAAATTTGATGGAAGGCCACAAAAACTCCCCAAGAAAAAGGCTAGTTGTGTTGCGTAGTGACCATCCCTGGCGGAAGATCGATAAGGACCATGCGGCTCAGGAGCACCCACAACTATAGTACCATTGAAGGAACCGTCGTCAATAAAGTCTTGAAAGAACGTACTAACATGATGGTTCACAGAATCATTTCTTGCCTTTTCAAATTTCCTCTCTCCCCAATTCATTTCGATTCCAAAAGCAGGATATTCAGTCTTGTAGAGTTTCGCAGTTCCTCCTCGTACAAATGATGTCTCTACTTGTCCAATCGCCTTTATTGCCAAAAGTTTTCTTATGTAGTAGTATGCACTCTGCTCGTATATTTTCAGCTCCTTTGCTATTTGTGCTGGATACATTGGATGACCTGACAGAAGATTGATGATTTTCCACGCTATGGGATTTGATAAAATACGCATTTCGCCAGGTTTTTCTAAAATTGAAATTTCCTTTGCGAATGTATTTTCATCGGCAGAATATACAAGGCTCTTTTTTTTCATCAACCATCAATTGTCCTACGATTATATATTAACATTGTCTGGTGTATTAAAACGCATAATCTATTGAAATTTTTATCTACCTTGAGTTGATTGCGGTTCCCCCAAAAGCGTTATAATTTTTTTTGTAGTGGTAACTTGTCATATTAATAATTATTTTAAGGCAAAGTAAATTGTAGATAGTATTATGTGTTCAATAATCGGGTACAAAGGCAGTGATCATGCTTCTTCCGTATTAATTGAAGGTCTTAAAAAAATGGAGTACAGAGGATATGATAGCGTCGGTATTGCTACTATTAAATCCGGAAAACTCTTGACACGAAAGGGAGTAGGTAAAGTTGCGGAAGTCAATAAATCCCTAAGGCTTGATGAGTTACCTGGTAAGTTGGGCATAGGACACACAAGATGGGCAACGCACGGAGGCATCGTTGATCATAATGCACATCCTCATCTTGCTTGTAATTCCACAATTGCTGTAGTGCACAACGGTATAATAGAAAATTATGATGAGCTGAAAGAAGAACTCAACAGATCAGGTCATAAGTTCAAGAGTGAAACTGATAGTGAAGTAATTGCTCATCTCTTGGAGGAATATTTTGAGATCACCAGAGATATCCGATTATCTATGATATTTACATGCAAGCGACTAGTGGGTTCCTTTGCATTTGTTGCGGTGTTTAACTCGTCTACCTTATGTGGCGCAAGATATGATGAACCACTGATAGTGGGAGTTGGTAACGATGACTATTTTCTTTCTAGTGATATTCTAGGATTCTTGAATCACACTGATAAGGCAATATTTTTGGATAATCGCGATATAGTCGTAATTAACGATAGTGACATTTCCTTTTTCAATTTCGATGGAGACAAGATTTCAAGAAAGATAACACAGGTTGCCTGGGAGTTGGGGGACGCTGATAAAGGAAAGTATTCTCATTACACATTGAAAGAAATTCACGAGCAGCAACAAACCATAGTAAAGAGCTTGGAGCAAGACAAGAAAAATTTAGAAAACTTTTGCAATGTTATTGCAGAGGCCAAAAATATCTTTATTACCGGCAGTGGAACAAGTTACCATTCTGCATTACTCGCAAAGCAAATCTTGTCGAAATCAAAGATTCATGTTGAAACAATCATGTCAAGCGAATTCCAGTATTCATCTGATATGTTGGACGAAAATTCAGTTTTATTAGCGATTTCCCAGAGTGGAGAAACCGCAGATGTAATGGAATCTGTAAAAGCGGCCAAGGACATGGGCGCCAAAGTGCTATCGATAGTTAATATCCCTACCTCCTCGCTTGCTAGACTGAGTGATTCTTATCTTGAAGTAAATTGCGGTCCTGAAATAGGAGTTGCGGCAACCAAGAGTTTTACGAGTCAAATTGCTTTATTGTATTATGTTGCAGACATAATTGGTCGGAAATCAAACGGCATAATTGACAGTAAAGAAATTTTGACCAAGTCTGTTAGTGAGGTTCTTGAATTAGATTCACAGATTGAAAGGGTCGCAAATCAGATAAAAGATTCAAAGGATGTATACATACTGGGCCGATCTTTTCATTATCCTGTCAGCTTGGAAGGAGCATTAAAAATCAAGGAGCTATCTTACATACATGCCGAAGGTATGGCTGCAGGAGAATTAAAGCATGGACCTTTGGCACTTATAGATAATAACAGCATTGTCATAGTCATACATCCTAATGATTCTACTTATAGTGACACTCTATCTAACATCCACACTATAAAATCAAGAGGTGCAAAAATTGTTGGAATATCAAACAAGAGGAACGATGTTTATGACTATCAAATTATCATCCCCACGATAAGTGAGTTTCTATATCCTCTAATCGAAGTTATTCCACTACAGCTTTTGGCTTACTATCTTTCAATATGCAACAATGCAAATCCTGATTATCCGCGTAACCTTGCAAAATCTGTCACTGTAAAATAATCAGATTCTATAGTCCACTGTGAAATCAAATACTTTCAGACCATAAGTTTTTCAATATTTCTTTCATACTCTTTTTCAATATTTCTCAAAAAAGTATCCTTGTTAAGAGATCCGTTAGATTTCAATAGCATGGTGATTAGGACACCCCCAGAGCCTACTCCTTCCTTTACAACACCCTTGTCATACATTATTAGGCCATTTTTGGTTGACCTATCTAAACCTGGATTAACTGACATTATGGGAACATCTGGACAAATTGTTTTTACGAGAAATTCCAGGTCTGAATTTTTATCGTCAGTGACATATGAAGTTGTTCCCAAGCAAATGTTCTTTAATGACAACTTCATGGAGTGCATGAACGCAAGGACTGCAGCCATCTGTGTTCCTCCAGCAAGCATCAACTTGGAACCAGACTGTGTTACACCAGTTGCAATTCCAGCTACTGCAGGTATCATCGGGTCGCCTAATAAAGATACTATTTTGAACGGATCTTGCAAATCTGTAATTTTTTGATTCTTTATTGCTTGCTTAACAACATCTATCTTTAAGTCGTGTGGGTTTACTGGCATACTACTGCTCATCTTGTAATTTGCGTCAATTCCAAAACCTGTCAATACACCAAGCCCAGTAGTCGTTCCACCTGGAATGCTTTCACCTACCACAATCAAATCATTTGACATCGATAGTTGCTGTCCCAGTAATTTGCCATATTCAAAAGCCTGATGAGTTTCAATTAGTTCTAACGCAGGTTCATACTGAATATTTTTGCCATGGGTAATTCCAAATGAAATATGTGGAATCTTGGGTTTAATTTTCGATCCCGAATCCACTACCAAGCATGGTATTTTTCCCATTAGAAGCGCCGTTCTAGTTAGCAGCGCTGGTGTTGGAATTCCATCCGGAGTTGCAGGCACTCCTGGAATCGAAAAGCATTTCCCGTGATACAGAAACTCGGAATCTGCTGCTGGAGTGTATTTAATTAAATCTGGATTTGCTCCTGCAAAAGTTATTCCTGGAACCTGACTAGTCTCTGTATACGAGATAACGCACACAAAAATGGGGTTTCTGGTACGAAATTTTTCAGTTATGTTTCTTTTTTGAGAACAAGTTATGTCAAATAGTTCAGACATATATTAACCCTCATTGACCATATACTTTAAGAAGGCTTCTTTAGTCTTGAAATTTAGCATCGGATTATTTGTCCTTTCATTGAGAATTGTTGATGTTGGTGTGATACCGTAATTGTGACCAGGATATACTACTAATGAACCATCTAAACTTGCGACTTTGGATAGGCTATAGTACATCTTATCAGGACTGCTTCCTGGAAGGTCAACCCTGCCAATGTTACCTACGAAGAGAGTATCACCTGTAATAATGGCTTCTTTATTCGCAATAAGGCATATGCTGTCTTCAGAATGACCTGGCGTATACATAACCTCTAGCTGTACATCTCCGATTCTAATGATCTCTCCATCGTGCACAGATTTATCTTTTCTATTCGTTGACTTTTCGTGCTGAATTATTTGAGCTCTGGTAATTTCGGCAATTTGATCGTTCCCTAGAACATGATCAAAATGTGTATGTGTATTTATCACATATTTTCCAGAAATCTTGTTTCTGTCCAGGAAGTCCAGGATTTTTTCAAGATCCCAAGAAGGATCGATGATGGCGCCGATGTTATTTTTTTCATCAAAAATAACATATGAAAAATTCTGCATATTGCCTACTGGAATCTGAGCTATATTCATATCAGTACTCCCTGCTCAGCTTCAATTGGAATTCCAATTTTCTCAAGATGAAGCTCGCCTGTATATTCTTTGTTTCTTGTTAAACCATTTTTGATTCTATGAAAAGTGACGGTAGCATCAGCTTTGACACATTTTTCATGAAAACTTCCATCATTTGGATTGAGACCGGAAGGGACATCAACAGAAACAACATATGCTTTAGAATCGTTTATCAAATCAATTGCAGTCGAAAAAGGATCCCTTATTTCTCCTTTTATCCCTGTGCCAAAAATCCCATCAATAATTATGTTTGAGTTTGACAACTCCTTTTTCGCCAATTCTAATACATCATTTCCTTCAATGATTTTTATTGACTTCATATTTCTTATTATTGACCAGTTCACAGTTGTTTCTTCAGTCTTTATATTTTTGGAATCCCCAATAAGCACTATGATAACCTCCGTGCCATGGTAGCCTGAAAGGTGTCTTGATGCAACCATAGCATCTCCTCCATTATTACCTGTTCCACAAAACGATACGATTTTTTTGCCTGCAAACTCTGGCCCCTTTTTGGAGAAGATAAAATCTGCAAGACCGTGTCCAGCGTTTTCCATCATCAATATTTTTTTCATACCAAAAATAGCAAATCCATTATCCTCAATACGGTACATTTGCTCAGAACTAATTGGTTGCTCTCTTGCTACCATTGTTTGTTAATTCAATAGCCGAGAAATAAAAATTATGAGCTATTAACTATGTGTCTTAAAAAGGCATAATATAGTTTTTCAGGTTACATTTCCTTGTCTCGCTGTTCCTGATTTCATAAGTACTTCCGTCGTAGGTACATTTTATGACTGGTAATTCTTTCATTCTAGAATATTTGTCTGCTATTTTATAATATTCTTGCAACTTTCTGTGAATGTAAACTGTTTTACCTTCTTCTCTAATTCTTCTTTTTTGCATAAATTTGAATGCCAAAACAACATGAGCAGTTTTGTAAACTCGGAACATATCTCTTATTTGAAAACATCTTTGGATTTGATCAGAAGGAACATAAAGACTATCAGCAGTTCCAGATTTGGCCTCAATTGACAGGAATATTGATTCCTTGTTATTTACAGCTATAATATCTGGCAAGTTTGCGCTAGATCCTCCCAAACGTCTTGCTCTCCAGGGATTATAACCATTCAGTTTTTGGACAAGTACATGCTCAAAACTATATCCTCTATTTCTTCTAATCCTGTTTAATTTGGTGTAAAATTGTTCCACGTCTTCCTGAATAGTTTTCTTCTTACCCGGTATCATAGTCTGGTAGGTTTGTGCTTGATACACCAAGATATCTTGCATTCCACACACTAGTATTTAATTCAGAAAGAATGAAATTTTTGAACAAATACGTCTTGAAATATTATACTAATTTTGTATATCGTATAGAATTCGTCGACTTCAAATAATTAATAAATATATTGGCAAACAACATGTTTGTTAATGCTATCACATGTTCAATCTGATGTAGAGGAAATCAATAAAAAATTCAAAGATATAGAGGAAAGAAGGAATACTATTATCAAGGGAACAAGAGACGCGACGATACTTTGCAGCAAAGCAATAGTATCGATGCACGCTCACAAAAAAAGTGAATCAATTGAGAATATTGAAAAGGCAAAGAGATTGTTGCAGCAATTTAGGGAATTGGGCAAAGATGATCTTCAAAAATATTTGTATGTAGCGGAGCAAGAGTATGTGGAGGCCTGTTGTCTTTTTTCAATAATTGAAGATAATGCAATACCAAGTATGAGGTCGCTGGAGGTATACGATATCTCATATGTCATGGGACTCCTAGACTGCATCGGTGAAATTAAGCGTATGATTATCGATAAAATCAGGTCAGAGGGCATATCGAACGTAAATACTTCGTTTGAGTTAATGGACAGGATCTATGGTACAGTATATCCACTAGCTGTTTACGATAACCTTATGCCCGGATTAAGAAAAAAATTGGATATTTCACGATTGCTGATAGAAAATGTTAGGGCAATAATAACCGAAGAAAAGCGCAGAACGGTCATGATCGAAAGAATACAGGAATTCGAAAGAAAGCTTATGAATTTAGAACATTCAAAATAATAGTAACGATTACGCACATCCTAATTTTACGAATGCATCTGACATTAATTTGCTCAGGCCTTTTTGCCACTCTGGAAAGTCATTCGGCTGTTTGGGATAATTATGATAATTAACAACCAATTTCTTGTTTACATCCGCCGTATGCTTAAGATCTTCTGCCAATCTTTTATTGATGGCTCCATGAATAAACATGTTGAGCTTGTCCACCATACCAAATTCAGGATGTTCTCCATTCGTTATATTTTCGATATCTAATTTTGAAAGAAAGTGTTTCATCCCAAAATTAATTTGATCGTTTGATAACTTCTGTAGGAGTCTTCTAAAAACTTCAAGACCAGCTGTTTTGTACCCATAAGCATCAACAAAATCCAAATTGTACTGCCAAAGTGATTCTTCTGAATAATCATTGGCTTGTATCGATTGCACTGCGTCTTTTCCTGCGATTGTGGCTGCTATTATTGCCGGACCGATTCCTCCGGCATCAAGTGGCTTTGGCATCCACGCAGAGTCACCAACCAACATGTATCCGTTGGCCACCAAGCAATCGTTCTGTCGTCTGACCGAAACTTGCCACGTTCCCCAGCTATTTCCATCATCAGATTCACCATCAGCTATTTGTGGATTTTTTATCACAGGGTTCATCGTAACGTAATCATCTATCTTTGTCTTCAAATCTTTACGTTGTCCCAGTTTTCTGTTATGTTCTTCCATGGCCTTTTGTTGAACTCCAAGACCTATGTTGACTTTGCTTTTTCCCTTGGGAAACACCCATGCATATCCGCCAGGGGCAATATTCTGATCCAAGTGGATTAGACAATAATCGGGATCAAAAAACGTGTTATCTTCTGCATCATTTTCAAAATTATATATGTATCTTCCAGTTGCTTCCAGGTCATCCCTGTTAATCTTCTTTTGAATATGTGACTTTATTGGAAGATTTGTTCGTAGAACAGAAGTAACTCCTGTGCAGTCTATCACGATTTTACACGTCTTTTTAAACGGGGATCTTGTTTCTAGATCCTCGCCCTCTACTCCAATAACATTGTTATTATCGGTTAGCACATTTCTTAATGCTAAATTATATTTAATTTCTATGCCGACATTAAGTGCGTCATTGAGTTGCTTCTGTGGCAAAACTTTTCTATTGAGAATATACCCTTCACCGTCAAACGATATTGATGTTTCATGGTCCGGTGAGAACGCTATAACTCCCTTAACTGGATGTTCAATTTCTGGATTCTGCCACTTTATTCCTATCCTTGATGTCATGTAATCTACACTATTTTTACCGACAGCGTCACCGCACACCCATCCTGATATTGTCTTCTTACCTAGCTGTGGTGATGCATTTCTATCTACAACTAGGATCTTAAGAGATTGTTTTGAATAATAAGCAGCGGAAGATGCAACTATCATACCGGCTAATCCTCCCCCAGCTACGATAATATCATAATCTCTTAGTTCCGATGTCATTAACCAAAAATGAAAAGATATTCAATTGTTAATTAAAGTTCCGAATAATGAGTTAAGACTAGTATGGAGGGAGTGGGATTCGAACCCACGAACCCCTAAGGGACGGGATCCCTCATGGTCGCAATTTCATCTTGAGTCCTGCGCGGTTGGCCATGCTTCGCTATCCCTCCATAACACTGACAATCTGCTATCCTTATTTCACCTTTACTGGTAAGAATGTCACAATAGAAAGCTCTCATGAATCTAGAAAATACAGAAACTTTATTATTGGAATAAGGTTGGTAATTGGTAAATGGCGATGGAAACTAAGATAAATCAGTTGCATGCTGGAATGCGAGGGATTAATGTAAAAGGTAAGATAGATTCAATCAATGAACCGAGAACCGTAAATTTAAGAAATGGCGAAACAGCCCAAGTCGCAGATGCAGTTCTTTCGGATGAGAGTGGCAATATCAAGCTATCATTATGGAATGACCAAATAAGTATGGTAACAGAAGGAGATGAAGTCACAATTGAGAATGGATATACTCAATCATTTAGGGGAGAAAATAGCCTAAATATTGGGCGTTATGGAAAGCTCGTAAAACTTTAGTTTACGTACAATCCTAAATTTAGTATCAATAACGAGTAACAGATTTAATCCAAATTAACTTATATATCCAATTTCTGGTTGCTTCTTTTGAACCATTTGCTGAACATCACTTTGATTATTTTTATCACCCATTCTCTGTTCAATACTTTTTATTAACATTATAGTGTCCTTTGCTTTTCTATCCAAATCTTCCATGTCAACCTTAAGTCCAACTACTTCTAGTAATTTTTTGAGGAGATGTTTTGACGCATTTGCATCCACAACATAACCTGATGTTTCCCCTAGTAAACTAATTCCATTTAGGTTATTTATTTTAGCGATACCAAGTAGAATACCGTTCATTCCAGATATACTGCCATTATCTATTTTTAATACATCAAATGAATTGAGTAGTTTTATCCCTTCATCCTCAGTCGCAACGCCAAATATTCTTGGAGAATCAACAAACATCCCTGTTATGTACGCCCCAAGAGTAATAATTTGCCTAACGCCAAAACTTTTGGCGACTTTTATTATTTCTTCTCCCAGTAGATATTCCACTTTAGAACTTACTGGTTGTGCATCTCCCGTGAGAAATAAAAAATCATGATTGTTGCCTTTACCCTGGACATAATAAATTATATTTTTCATGAGTTCAACAGTCCCCGTATTCTTTATTACGACCTGCGGAGGAAAAGAGGATGAATAAATGTCTGCCAAGTGTTGGGACTGTAGTTCACTTATGACATGATCTACAGCAATTTTTCCTACATATCCACTTCCAGGAAATCCACAGATTAAAATCGGAGATTGTAAGCTTGGAGGTTTCTTGGTGGAAAAAACAGTTCTTATATCATTTTGGAAAAAAGACATTAAAATAAAATATACAAAGTTATCTTAAATCCTTTTGTTCTTCTGAACTGATGTGAGGCAATGTTCAATAGGGTTTGAAAAAATTTTGATTAAAGCGTGCTTAACCCGTTGAATTCGTTGGTATGAGGGTACCTCTCAGCTCTCCTTCCGGGAATTGGGAAGTATAAATATTGATATACGTCATATTTTGATTCATCAAGTCAATCAATGCTTCCAATTTACTAACCGGGGCAGCTGGTGATGTCATATTTCCAGAAGTTGATGTCAGATTCGTCATATTTCCAGGAGCTGTCATATTTCCAGAAGTTGATGTCAGATTCGTCATATTTCCAGAAGCTGGTACAGTTGATGTCAGATTCGTCATATTTCCAGAAGCTGGTACAGTTGATGTCAGATTCGTCATATTTCCAGAAGCTGGTAAGTTCAATGTGACATTAGTAGTCAGGTTAGCTAGTGGCGCCAAAATACTCGAAGAATTTATTGTTCCTTCCACCAGTTTACCGTCAACTAATCCTGATGGTTCTGTTGAATTTAATAATGATACAAGTACTTGTCCATTTTCTGATGAATCACCTTTGTACAGGGATACGCTTGTAACTTTGTCTAAAGATGTAACATTTATCTGGAATTTGAGACTACTATCGTTACCAGTAATGAGAGCGCTACCATATGATTCGCTGAAAAGTGGAGGAACTTCAGCTTCGCCCGCCAAATCTGTCCTAAAACTAAGCTGTGCAAAGCCAACATTAACAGTCAAAATAAACGCCAAAACACCTAAAATGGCAGCGACTAAATAACTTGAATTGTTCATGACTATTGTTTACTTAACCCTTATAAAAAAATTATGAAATCTAATGATATGTGACCATAAATAAAAGATAAAAAGCAACACCTATGATAAATAATCAACCTGATAATATTGGATGCTTGAATGTTTATTACTATTTTTTAGTAAATTTATCAATTTTCACTTAAAAATTATCACATGGGGATAGACCATTTCGAATTTAGATTTCTACCCATGTCACTTGCCTTGTAATATTTGTTTTAAAGCATCAATCAAGCCATCTGCATATCCAACCGACAAAACGGCCAACTCCATCCTTCCTTGCCTCAAGAATTGAATTGCATCATCCAAATAATATTCTGCATTTTCAAGCAATTCCAATTGTGCCTTACTTTCACTTTTAGAACCAATAGATTCTCTAACTTGTTTAATTTCATTTCGGATCATTGGTTCGTACTTGTTTATCATTTGAGTGGAAATATTTTCAAGCCTCTCTGTGTTGTCAGAAGGCTTGTCCAAAACCTCGGTCAAATTTATTATTGCTTCCTCCTCTGTAAAATGCAGCTTGGCCGGAAATATGATAGAATGAGGCCCCATGCCGTAATCAACAGCTAAAAGGGATTTGATGCTGCCACTGAAAATTTTTTGGTCATCGCAGCCAATTCTTGAAGCTACAATTAAGAACGTGTCCTCTGAAACAATTCCATATTTAATGTCCTTTTCTACTTCGAGTAATTTTGAGATTGCATGACTTGGTTTCAAGAAAAATTCTGACCCATCTTCACACTGCCTATACTCAGTTAGAATAATTGTATGACAATTCAGGTTTAGATTGCCAAAAACAGTGCCATATACGCTTACTGTTGATTGCTTTTCTTCCATTATTGTAACCGATTTTCCTATCTTGTAGATCTGCAAGCCGCATTCGCCCACAATAGAAGTCATACCTGAAGCGGCATGTAGGACTTTCACTTTTATGTTATTTTTTATCGCCCTTATTCTCAATTCCGTAAAGGTGGTTGCTATAGCCGGATCCCCGTAGCTTATCAAGCCAACATTTAATGTCCTCGATTCTTCCAATAGTTGTCTTCCATCTTCTACAAACCACCTTTTTACAAATTCGATTTTTTTTCCGGGCCCTATGGCTGACTTGAGAATTTTGATAAAGTTGCCGGAAAGCGGTGAGGTGAATTTCTCGACGTACACTCTATCACAATTTTTCAATATTTCAATCGAATTGCTCGTTTCAAAAGTATCATAGATTCCGGCTCCAAGCAAATACAACATACTAACTATTCATTTGGTACTGGTGGCCCTCTTATTATGGTGTAGTCTTGATGTGTGAAAAAGAGCCCTGTTGTAAATTTCTATGCTTGTTAGATACGATTGTATCTCTACTCTTTCGTCTTTTGAATGTGAAACATGAGGTTCACCTGGTCCGTATGTCACAACTGGTATATTTAGTGAATTTCCCAGCACGTTCATATCCCCTGTTCCTGTCTTTTTTAGTAGTATGGGACGTATTTTGCAAACGTCTAATATTGATAATGAAAGAGCTCTGACTATTGGTGATGAATGTTCCGCTTCGAAGGGTTCTGTCATGTCTTCAATTCGATATGTAACTTTCACTTTCCGTATTTCAGAAATTTTCTCTATGGAATTGTCTAGGGAATCCAAAACTTCCAAGCACTTTACTCCATTTGGTACTCTAATGTCAATGGTAATCTTGCATTTCTGGGGTGTAACATTATGACTTGAACCGCCCGAAATTTCGGTGAGACTGAGAGTTACCGATTCACTCTTTTTATCAGTCTTGTTATATTTGGATGAAATTTCGTTACTAAGCATTTTCCACACTTCATATACTTCTTCAATAGAATTCTTTGATAGCCACGGTGCACTTGCATGAGCACAGTCAATGACATCGCAGGTAAGTCTTAAGGCGAGTCTTCCTTTGTATGCTACAGTAATCTTATTAATTCCACTTGGTTCACCAAAAATTGCGTAGTCAACGGCCAACTTATTTTTAACCAATTCCTTAATTCCAGTAGCGTTCCCTTCCTCATCTACGACTCCCGCAAAAATTATCGTTCCTCTTTGCTTGAATTCCGAGCACGCAAGAAGCATGGATATGAGTGGAGCTTTTGCATCCGAGGCTCCTCTGCCAAAAAGATATCCCGAATCAATCCTAACTGGTATCTGTCCCGGTACAGTGTCCATGTGTCCGCATAAAAGAATTTTTGGATCTCCACTTCCTTTGGTTGCTATCACATTTCCCACACTATCGATACTAACTCTTTCAAATCCTAAATCGTCCAAACATTTTTGCTTAATCAAGTTGGCAAGCTGTGCTTCTGATCTTGATGGCGTGTATATTTCAAGAGCCTTTTTCAATAATTCAATGGCATACGCAGAAGAGATCAATTTTGCTAATTACTTATTCGAGTTTACCAGATGATCCATGATAAGAGAAGGAATATCAACTTCGGTAACCCTAACAGTATTCTTGAATTCTGTGGTATTGTTTACTTCATGAACAAGCAAACCATTATCATCACTTTCCATTAGATCTACTCCCAAAATCTCACCTTTCATTGTCCTTGATGCTCTTAAACAAATATCTTCCATTTCGTTGGTTACTTTGCATGCCTCTGCCTTTCCACCAAGCGCCATATTTGTTTTCCACTCGTTGTTTCCTGAGTATCTGTAGATTGCAGCAACCACTTTATCTCCAACCACTATACATCTAATGTCTCTAGGAGGTCTTTTCACAAACTCTTCAAAATAAAATACATGATATAGCGGGTACATATGTTCTCTGTCCTCAATTACCGCTTCCGCTGCCTCTTTATCCTTCAATAGCGCTATCATCCTTCCCCAACTGCCTACCACGGGTTTGATAACCTTCGGATAACCGTTCTTATCTAGGATACTCATTGCAGATTGATTCGAAAATGCACAAAAAGCTTTGGGGATGGCTATCCCTGATTTTGACAATTCCATATGAGTGAACAATTTATTTCCGCACATTATGGCGGTATAAAGAGAGTTAATCATTTTTGCTCCAAGTCCCTCAAAAGCAGCAGTCGAATGCAGATTATTATAATAGCTCACACATCTTTGCAAGATAATGTCGTCGCAATAGATGGACTTATCCTTGTCGAGCTCAATAGAATTTTCTCTACAATTGATAACCTCTAATTTGATGTCTTTTTTTTTCGCAGCTTCGATTAACGATTTTTCTTCCCATCTTAGTTGGTCATAAAGAATGAAAAAAGAAGTTTTGTTGTTATTCCCTTTCACTCTCCCCAATCCTCTCCGACAGACTGTGCAGGTCTGATGGCAAACCCATCATTTGACTTGATTAATTCATAACTTGCGCCGCAGTCAGGACATGTCACAATTTCGTTTTCCATGGCGTCACTAGGAATTTTGATTTCTGCATCGCATTCAG
>JAHEZK010000070.1 GCA_023251115.1 Nitrosomicrobium frigidum (SeqCode)
TGAATCACCATAGGGGGAATCTGTTTTAGTTTTTTCCAGATGAAATGGCCTGAGATAATTTGTGTGCTGTAATGAATTAGTTTTTACATCTTGGTATGAAGAACCATTCAGATATATACCATTTAAGAAATGCGATCCGGATGTGGTTGTATTTAGACTTAAATTCTTGTCGCCACCACCATCTTCAAATGACAAATATACAAATTGTCCGTTTGTGTCAAATGCGTTACTATTATATCCGTTCAATATCTCCGAATATCCTAGCGTTCTATTCCAAATTCTTACTTCATCTATATGACCAATAAAAAAATTATCCGTATAAAAAGAATTAGATCCGATTCTGATTGGTTGAATTCCAGTGACGTCAGGTGTTGCACCGTCCGTCTGGTTGGTTGCAGTCAGAGTACCATCTATAAATAGGCTAAGATCTGAGTTACCATTATAAGTAACAACTACGTTATGCCACTTACCATCATTGTATGTACCATTTGAGCCGACAAAATAGTCCACACCCTTCTTGGTTTCAAATCCAGCCACTATATTGCCCTTACCATTCATCCATATTCCATAATTCATATTTTTTCCTGGAGTATCAACACCAATCCCGCCCTTATTTACTATAAATCCGTTTTTTGACAATGTATTATTGGTATTGAACCAAGCCGCAACAGTAAATTTTACAGCGGGTCGAGCAAAAGGGTTTAAAGGAACTGTGAGATTCGCATGGAGTCCATTCGCACCAGGGAACGTTCCAAAATAGTTATCGAAACTTCTTTTCCCTTGTGATATAACTATTACATGCTTGATAGGAGTCTTTGATTTCGCATCTGAATCAGCGACTATCCCAGAGACTTCCATACTAGAATGTGCAACTAAAAGATATGAGACTACAATTAGGACAGACATTATGAGAATAATATTAATAAAAAGACTCGGGCAAAAATTGTCAACTACATTACTAGGTTTAATATTCATTACCATACAACTAGTCTTGTTTTATTCCATCCAAAGAGTAAATGATTAATGCGGGTTTTATTAAATTTTTCCCATTGGTATCAGTATAGGTTTCATATTCTGTATGAATTGGAATCCCACTGTATTTTATGATTAGTTGGTTTAATTCTTTTGCTTCTCCTTTCAAATATGGGAACTGCTCTACAAGATATGTTTCATAGACTAGATAATCTATTTTTCCGTTCAAAATAGGAAGATCTGGATTGTCTATCTGAATGTACGCAGGATTATTATTTGAGTGCAACGAAAGTGCTTCATTATTTGCATAATACCTTATGACATTTGCCGTACGAATGTCTATAGTTAAAAATATGCCTTTTTGAGGAACATTATCTCTAATCCAGATGGCGCCTTCCCTTGCGTATGGTTCTCCGCCTGAACCTACTAGCTGAATGGGAGGTATTTGAAACAAATAATGTAGCATCGGACCTGAAAAAACAAAAATTAGTGGAATAAGTCCTATTACAAAGATTCTATGATGAGGAAGCTTCTTCATCCAATCACTAAACAAAAATGATACTCCTAACAGAACAAAAGGTGTGATTGTTGGCGATGCGAATGCATATCCTTTAACAGCAAGAAATTGAAATATAATTAACGGAATTCCTATCCAAACTAGAAGTATGAACACTGAGGGCTTGCTTATGTCCCTAGTTGCCAAAGAGTAAATTACAGATAGGATGAAGAGTCCTGTAAGAATATATCCTAATACTTCTTGTGATATTAATGTAAGGTAAAAATCTGCTGACTGGTTTGGATCCCTGCTAGCCTGCCAATTCCAATATGCTAGCGCAGCATCATGTGCTTCAGGTATAGTAAGAATTGGGAGCCAATACGGTGATGACACCAGGACAAATGAAGATGCTACTATGATGATGTTTCTAAAATTAAAGCCCTTGATTAGAAATAAACAGACAATCGAAGTAATTAGTGCGAATATTCCTATTTCTTTTGATAAAAAGCTCAAACCCGCTGATGCTCCAACTAAAAACAACCAATGTGCTTCTTTAGGCTTCTTTAGATGCAGCACAAAAAAGTACAGTGTCAAGGTAAAGAAAAAAGTTAAGGAAGCATCCAGCATGACTTGCCTTGAAACTATAATGTGATATGATAGTAGTGCGAGAACAAAAGCAGCAATAAATGCAACTTTTTTATCATACAAGATTTTACCGATCATGTAAGTAACCATAACTGTAAATATACCTAAAATCGCTGGGACTAATCTTGCGATAGTGTCACTTATTCCAAAATTAGCAAACATCACAGACACGAAATATTGCAATAGAAGCGGATGTGCCCTATAAATTGAAAAATGCTCTCCATATTCTTTGTGGCCTGCAAGCGTTGCTGCCTGTCCACTGTAGATTGCCTCATCATTGTTAAAACCATTCGAATCTAGGTCCCATAATCGTACCAAGGAGGCAGCGAGAATTATAATAATCAGAAGTAAATATTCCCCTTTAGATAGATTCAGACGACGTTTAAATCCTTGAAATAGCAAATGTCGTATAACTTTTGTACCCTCGATAATAAAAAGTAATTATTACAAATAAAAGGAGTCTTTTTATATTAAACGATTCTAAAAAAAGACGATAAAAAGTAGAAAATTAAATTCATGTCTGGGTATTTAATGATGCTAAAATATTCAGTAACCAAACGTCATTAGAAACTATTTTAGTATTGATCCTGATTCTTACGAGACAAAAATTCTCAAAATACAATTCGAAACTAATTTGCATTTTACTCTATTTTTCTGTAATATATATTAGAACATGTAACCAATTGCAACAAAAATGGTCGCACGACAGTAACTGTTGGAATATACTCGTACGTTTGTTTAGTTATCTGTGATACGGCTGAAAGAAATCCAGAGTTCATCATTTAAAGATTTAAAAGTTATTCCAGGAATCATCCTATTAAGGTGCCGTTATCTCTCTAACACTCAAATTCTTAAAATCAACGTCGGTCGCTGTGTCCCATCTAAAGGTGCTAATAGGACCGCCCCAACTTATGATTTGATCCGGTGCACCTCCACACGCTGTCCCTTCCGTACCCCAGCCGCCTCTATCTACATTCTCATCAACCTTTACAAAGTTGCCGCTATTGTTTGTGTCAAGCCAAAGCTCTGTCTTCACAACTACTTTATTATTTTCTACAAAGTTATACACGATGAACTTTATTCCAATCCATTTATCCTCTATCGAACTTGTTGGAGTCTTGAGATTTGTGAAAACATAGCTTACATGCCACTGTTCTTTTGCAAATCGTACCTTTCCTGAAAAGAATACATCACCCTTCATCGATGAACCCTCGCAACCTTCCGGTGGTCCGTTGCCAGTATGCCTGCCACCTCTACCATTTGGTGAAAAATTATCATCACTTGGAGAAGTATTCACCTTAACATATTGCGTCATCTCAAAATTTCTCCAATCATTTGGCGCTAACATGTAGCCCTTTGTGGCTATCGAGCTGTGATCAAGTGTTGGGATATCATTTCCATCATATCCTGTTGAAGTATAAACGGACATACGTACTTGTGTCGATTTCATCTTCCATGACCCATCAGGGTTCTTTGTGATCGTGTTTTGAGGATTAAATCTACTATCGGAAAGAGGGTTTTCCATGTTCATATACCATTGTTCCCCACCATTCTTTGTTGGATACAATTTTTTTATTCCAAAAATGTCAGTACCTGAATCAGCAACGGAAAATGGAAGATGCAACACCTGACCGGCAGTACTGAACGTACCTGTACTTGCGTCTGCTACCTCTGAAGAGGATAGTACACGGTTCCATATCCTTACTTCGTCTACATTTCCAACAAAGAAGTTTCCGACAGATCTCGAATTAGCGCCAATCCTTACTGGTTTTGTTCCAGAAGTTTCAGGTAATGCGCCTGAAGTTGATTTGGTTGCCACTTGAACACCGTCAATGTACAATCTGATAGTAGCACCATCATATGTTACCACAGCATAGTGCCACTGATTATCATTATACTTGTTGACGGATGATACAAAGAAATCAGCCCCTGTGCTTGTTTCAAAGCCCACCTTTATCTGCTCTCCACTGTTCATCGAGATTTGATAGTTCTGGTTCTGTCCAGCGCTGTCGCTACCTATACCGCCCTTGTTTACTATAAAAGCTTCAGTCCCAAAGTCCGTCGATGTCTTAAACCAGGCTGCGATGCTAAACTTGGAGACCCGAAGGGAACTGCTACTTGCCACATCAAAATAATTGGTACCCGTTGCAGTAAAGCTTGGCGCATAGTTGTATCCACCTCCATCGCTGCCAGAAAAGTCAAGATATAGGACTTGCTCTCCTGAGTTAAATGATGTGCCGGCAAAGGCATTTGCTTGTTCTGTGGCTGTAAGGTCATCATTCCAGGCCCGAACTTCATCAATTTCTCCAATAAAGAAATTACTTGTTGGAGGTGTTACACGAGAATTTGCGGCAACCCTTACGGGCTTTGTACCGGCACTGTCCGGTGACGCACCTGATGTTGACTTGCTTGCCACTTGAACACCATCTATATACAATATGACAGTAGAACCACCATATGTTACCACTGCATAGTGCCATTGGTTATCGCTATATGAGTTAGGCGAGGTTGCATAGTAGTCTGTACCAGCGCTTGATTCAAACCCTCCCTTTATTCTTTCAGCACTATTCATCCATATTCCCCAGTTAATATTCTGTCCTGCAATCTCGCTTCCAAAACCACCCTTGTTTACTATCATGACATCAGAACCAAAGTCTGCTGATGTCTTAAACCATGCTGCAACACTAAATTGAGATAGCTGCAACGAGGATGAACTTGCCACATCAAAATAGCTGGAGCCACTAGCACTGAAGCTAGGGCTATAGTTGTAGTTTCCTGATTGAGCATTAGCTTTATTGACCGAATTAAAATTAATTTGAGACGATGATAACATCAACATTGTCCAGCATAAAAGTAGTAGGAATAATTTGGATAATTTTTTTATATTGAGAAAGCCAAGAATACAATTAGTAATCACTCCCACAAACCCTTCTTGATAATGCTATTAATAACAACTATTTTTATTTTTAGTTTTCCCAACTTACTGGTCATTAAATCAAGTGCAATAGAGGAAATAAAAGATAATAAAGTGGATTGGATTTTTCGGGCAAATTCTTAATCTCTAATTCCATTCCAGCAAGTCCCAACTAACATATGTTGATATTATCATTACTTCATAACGAGTTTAATTTTCTGATATCGCCCAAGGCTAAGGGCGAGGCCCCGACACTTCAACTTGATGACTTTGCAGATGCAGTATTGTTCAGGCGACTTTTGTCCCAAAAGTGTGTCGTCAAATGTTGAAGATAAGAATCACGTAATAATTCAACAACGATTTAATTTATCCAAAACAAGATATGATAACTTGCTTTGTCGATCGTACTGTTATTGAAGCCAACCCGATTATTGTTTCCAAGATCAGTCATCATATGATTTTTAAAAAATTATATATTTTATGTTACCATTTTGTAGTATCAAACATGCTATTGTAGTCTACTTCTGCACCTTGTATATGTTTGCAAAGTGCAGTAAACTTTTTTGCATACCTCATTTTTGCGATGTACTGAATCCAAATAACTTAAGTTCCAAAAGTACCTAGTCACTGTTCATAGAACTCTATACAAACCAAACTCACCGAACTGTCATTTTACTGATTTGTGCTAGTTGGATTATTTTGATTTACTTTTCACATGGAATCGATACATTTGCATATACCCGCTTGGCGCCAATATCGAATGCCCCATCGTTGTTATCATCATCAGCAAAGTACAACTTGTATTTGTCT
>JAHEZK010000071.1 GCA_023251115.1 Nitrosomicrobium frigidum (SeqCode)
GAGCAAATATTGATGGGGTTGTAGTGGTGGGTGAAATAGGTGGCGATGCTGAAGAATTGCTTGCTCAACATATTATTGATACAAAGTTTGAGAAACCCGTAGTAGCATATGTTGCGGGCAGAGCGGCACCAAAAGAAAAGCGGATGGGACATGCAGGTGCAATAATTTACGGAAATTATGGTTCTGCCGAGTCTAAAGTGTCTATGTACGCAAAAGCAAATGTTCCAGTAGCAAAAAGACCAGCCGAGGTTCCTATGCTATTAGCTGGAAAACTTGACGGCAAAAAAGGTTAGAATCAAATAGAGAGGATATAGAAGTGATAAAATGCCAATAACCGATCCACTGAAAAAACAGATTGCGCAGAAGGCAAGATTACACTTTAAAGTATGTTTTGTATGTGGTGCAAAGAATCCAATGGCAGCCAGTAGATGTAGAAAATGTCATGGTAGCAATTTGCGCCTCAAAAATAGAACTTTAGGCATCAAAAAGTAAATTGCAGAGATAAAATATATCGCAAATGCACTATCTCCACCGGTATCAGCAACAATAACTGTAGTATAGTTCTTCAGAACTACAGATAATTTTTTCAATGCTGGTACTAGTATCCTATTTTCCTCGCCTTAGAATCTTTATTACATTACTTTCATTCAAGATATTTTCTTTTAGCATAACTTCGACAACTATGTTTTCTTTTCCAATCTCAATCTTGACTTTCTCAAATAAGGACGTATACTTACTAACCTTTTTTCCATCACTTGTCTCCGCATAACCTTCCTCAGTCAATAATCCATCTTCTACTAATTCATTAATAATACGATAACCAGATGATCTTGGAATGTTACAAGCATCTAAAATCTCTAGTATGACATTAGGTTTATTAAATGCAGCATCTAGAATCAATCGCTTTTCACTGTTCCCGTAGGATTCTAAAATAAGTCTTGCAAGATCTTGATTTTCTATGGTTAGCCATTGCCTCCCTTTTGTACCACTTTGAAGTGATACAAGATGATTTAGGAAATCTTCTTCTAAACGATCAGCACCGGCTCCGAAAAATTCTCTTAGAGTGGCATCTAAAGTATAAAAATCCTTAATAGAATCTATCAAATCCAGACCGTATCTTTCCTTTAATCTTGCCTCTACCTTCTGATAAGTCGACGTACCAAGCTGTTTCTTTATTATTGCAACCAGCGACTGAGCCAATAGCTTATCAAGTGCGGCCACAGATACTACTGACTGCAGGGGGCTAATATTCATATCTCTATATTGGGAATCATCATATTTAAATTGGATGAATTTTAACAGTTATTCTCAATTATAATTATATTTACACACAGTATGTACACTCATTCCCATATTTTAGAATTTATGCCAAAAATCTTATATATCATATGAGTTTTAGATCGCTATCTTTAAGTACCATGTATACGTTATTCTCAGATATGGGATTAATGTCAGAACAGAATAACATTAAACACACACTCATTCCTATTAATGAGATTGATGTATTAACACACGAATCAAGAAACGACGAACAGCTATCAATTACATTTTCTGAAATTTCTTCTTATTGTTGCGTAGGTATAGCCGATATTGTGAATTCTACAAGAATGACAACAAAACTACCTAATGAGAAAATTAGTCAATACTATAGTGTATTCCTCAATACGATGGCTTCAATAGCTAAACGTTATGGTGCCATAATTGTAAAAAACATTGGTGATAGCCTGTTATACTATTTTCCAGACACTTCTGATTCTACGAAAAAATTTGGCTTTATGAAATCATTAGAATGCTGCCTGGCCATGATTGACATACATCATTCCATCAACGAAAGATTACAAGCATTAAAACTTCCTAGTATGGATTACAGAATAAGTTGCGATTATGGAAAGATAAGTTTTGCGAGATCATTTGGATCAACAAATGATGACATATTCGGAACGCCAGTTAATGTTTGTTCAAAAATAAACTCGATAGCTGTACCAAATAGCACAATCGTAGGTGGAGACATGTACCGAGTTGTTAGAGGCATACCTGATTACCGTTTCAAAGAGATAAAACCCTACTCGCTTGGATTCACGTTGGACTATCCAGTTTATTTAGTGAGGCGCAAAAATAGTTGAGACGATTTTTGGCCAACAGTTGGGATTATTAAAATGGCACAAATCAATGATGTTCCATTAAGGTTTGTAGACTCGCTTGATACTAAAAAGCACATCGTACTCTTTTACGACGATCCTGATTATGCTCAAAAAATCGAATTTCAATTTATAAAAAATGGTCTATTACGCCAAGAAAGCTGCATCTATGCGTCTGAAGAAGATCCTCACTATATCATAGACAAAATGATTACATGCGGTATCGACGCTGAAGAATTTTTAAAAAAGAGGCTCTTATTCGTGTATCAGCTAGGCAACCCCTTTGAATGCCCAGAAGGACCAATAAAGGGAGCTCAGAATTCCATTAAGGAGATTTTGTCCGATATAAGATCCCCCTTCAGAGTTGTATGTAGGATAATACCAGATGTCAGCACTTTAGAAGGAATATCTGCCGAGATAAAACTAGAACAAAACTTTCATTCTACGTTTAATAACTTTAAGGGTTCATTTATTTGTCCGTACAATATTCAGAAAATCGAATCTACCAAAAGAAAAGAATGGTTCTCAAAACTCTTTGAAAGCCATCACTCAGCTATTTTTGCTCCAAAAGATGGACGAGGGGGAGTTTTTGATTTATGCTAAATTCAAGTCACAAATGCGTGCACGCGGTGAATATATACTAATCTAGTGAAATGCCATCGGACAATGATAAAGTATTAGTTTCCTTAGCGATAGAAAAAGCACTTCTTGAATTAGGAATTGCGTCATTAGAAGAAGTCAACAACAGGTTGTTTGACTACTATGATTGTGAGATTTCTGACTGTTTTGAAAAACCAGAATACCTAAAAAAAGTGTTAAAGGATCTCTATGGTAATTCTTATACAGTCATCTTAGAGTCTATCAAAAAATACCTAGAAAAGTTTGATTACCAAATACCAATTCAGACCTTTCTCAAGGCAATTAGTTAGTCAGTAAAGTATGTAGCATGAATTAATCACGAAGCCACACACAGCATAAAAACGCCCTTTCTTCCACAGATATTTGTTAGAAAGGTTAATTGGGCAAGTTGTTCACTATCTCCAACTGTTACTAATGGAACCTCAAGCAGATAAGAAATCATCATTAGAAAAGACTGAAATTAATTACTATGTAGTCGCCGCAATTTTTGCCGCAATCGTAGTCTTTGATGTTGCCAATTCTTGGGAGCCACAAATTGATTCTCAGCTGGACTTTTTCGAGTTAATGCGCATTTTGGGTTTTGCTGCTGCGTCAATTTTTGCATTTTCAGTAGCAAGGAGATATTGGGGTTCGAAGGTATTTGGTAAAGCATATACATCATTAGGAATAGGATATGGCCTTTATTTTATTGGGGATGTACTTTGGTATGTTTATCAAGTAGGCTATCAAGTAAGCAACCCTTATCCTTATTATCCAGATATAGGCTACTTTGGATTTTATCCCTTCGCAATTTATCATTTGAGGACAAACGTTAACTTTATGACAAATGGTAAGTTGTCAAGATCTCAAAAGGCTGTGTTAATTTCCATACCATCAGTAATTCTGTCGATATATCTATTTGCCGAACTAGTCCCAATAGAAGCCCCTTACAGCATCCAAGCTCTGTCATCACAATTAATCAATATTGGGAACACAGCATATTCTATTGTTCCAACGACCGCTTCTAGTCATAGTACTCAATATGTTGTCATAGAAAACAAATTTTACGATCTTGTCCCATCGGATCTTCAAAGCTTAGCAAGTAACCAGCAACAAGACAAAAATCAGTTGTTCTATTTAATTCCAACATCTATTTTCAATATCAAATTTGGCCATACACAACCTCACGACCAGGCATGGTATAATGGATTTTGGATGGGAAATGCCTATGTTGTTGCAACATCACTAACATTTGCTTATGCCATTATAGGAGCACAGCTCTTCCGTGGAAAGATACTTGGCACAGCTTGGGGTCTACTGTTGCTAGGAATTGGCCTTAATTGGGTAGCAGATGTCCAGTATTACTTTTTCTCAATAACTTACTATGATAGATCAAGTCCAGTACATGGAATCTGGTTAGGTGGAGCGATGATTGTTTGTTATGCTCTGTACAAGCACAAAAAACATCTATAGTTCATACCATAAATCATCTAACACATAATGGATCGGAAGGGATTTGAACCCTCGACCATTACGGGATGATTAATCCTTACGCAGTGTGAGTGCGTCATCCTACCAACTAGACTACCGATCCAAGATTTCTCTATTGTTCTTGTATTTAGTTGTTAGAACAGTCTATTTTTTCTTTCATGTTTGAATAATGGATATTAAGTCAATATTTTTTATTGGCATTTTATTTTCTCATCCGCATATATGTGTGAATTCACTTAACAAAGCTTATACCTTCACTTTTAGTTCCTAGCAGGGCCTATGTACTATGTTGCCGTCATGTCTTATTTTGGACCTCTTCTTTGTAAAGTCAAACGAAAAACCAAGAAATCACATATTTATAGAATATAGTTTATCCAAATAGGGCAGGTCAAAAAGTTTGAGTTTATCAGATACTTGGATTCACGATTTTGGAAAATTTAAGATGGTTTTAGATAAAAATGATGCAGATGTATCGACTCAGATAAAAGAGTATGGTTGGTATGAAGACGAGAAGTTAGAAACTAAAGTTTTTAAAAATTGTCTAAAACTTGGCATGACAGTTTTAGATTTGGGAGCAAACATCGGATTTTATACAATGTTTGCACGCAGCATAGTTGGTACAAAAGGCAGAGTTTATGCATTTGAACCTTCGCCGCTAAATGCAAATCTAATAAGAGCAAGTGTAAGAGAAAACTCTTTTGATAACGTAACTGTGATTGAAGCAGCTGTTGCGGATCGAGTTGGAAACGCACCGCTTTATCTGTCTCCTGAGACTTACTCCGAACATAGTCTTTTAAATTTGGAGTCTAAATATGACCCTCGCTGGAAAAATCAGAAAATAGATGTTAAAGTAGTTACTGTGGATGACTATCTTAAAAAAATAGTTGGCAACTTCAAGGTTGACTTTATAAAAATGGACATAGAAGGCTCAGAAAGTAGAGCTCTTAAAGGGATGAAAAAAGTACTGGATGAAAATATTCACATCATATTGATGACCGAATTTTGGCCAAATGGTTTCAAAGAAGATAATATGAATCCAGGTAACTTCCTTGAAACGCTTCACAAGTCAGGTTTCGTCATTCATCACATCGATAGTTTTGAAAAAAAGGTGTATGAGGTTACTGTGAATGAGATGATGGAAATTGTAGATTCGAGAAGTAAAGATAAACTTAAACAAAATGAAGTAATGCGAGTCTGGGGATGGTATACCAATCTATTATGTACAAGAACGCCAGAAAACTGTATCTATTAAATCTCGCATAATAGCATGACTAGAAAAATGATAAATAAAAGGAAAAAAATTATTGAGTACCTTGGTCATAGTTTACGAATATAGCAGTCTGCTCAAAATTCCACCCAGTGAACGACTAGATATATGTAGTTCAATCATAAAAAATGAAGAAGACGAATCATTACGAGGAGAAGCAGTATGGGTATTAGGAAAAACATGGACTGAAGTAGGCGAGGGAGACCCGACACGTAAGATAGTAGCTGAACTTCTTGAATTTGCTATAAAAAATGATGATAACGAGATAGTTCGACACGAAGCAGCCTATCAATTGGGAGAACATAACATGAGAGAAAAA
>JAHEZK010000072.1 GCA_023251115.1 Nitrosomicrobium frigidum (SeqCode)
ACTACACCAGCAATACCTACAGGAGGTAATCCAATACTCGAAGCCCTAAAGCAATTATTCGGAATAAAATAGGCGATGCTTTGGATATAGGCAAAATATAAAAATTTTTCAAAACATTTATTATAAAAATCTCTTTATCCAACCTTCAATTATTAGTAGTCAATTTTGCGTAAAAATTACTAGAATTCAATGTGTTTGTTTATCTCATCTTTAGAATATGTGAAAATTGTCAAATTGTACAAATTCGAATGTAAGTACTTCTGCGAAACCGAGGACATTGGCTAGCCATCTGAATAATGTGCATAATGGGAGATCAAGTCACCGGTCTTGTTATTTGCCGGAAATCAAAATATACATATTATAGTATATAAGAAATATGGGTATTGCAAAAACAATGATGTCGTAGATGAGGGCTACAAGTAACTCAGTTTTTGAAAAAGGATCGGATAATTATGATTTGGCTTGCAGGGAAATAGGTAGTAAACTAAGTCAACTTCAAGAATCTTCACTAAAAAGTATTTCTTCATTTATTAGGAGCACTTCATCCAAATATCACTTATCAAAAACTCCCAGATTTCGTGATATTCTAAAATATTTACCAATTGATAGTAATATTAGAAAAGCAATGATGGTTAAGCCTATCAAGACTGCCTCAGGCGTATTAATTATCGCAGTCATGGCAAAACCATATGACTGTCCTCATGGCAGATGCATCTACTGCCCTGGCGGTAAAGAACTTAACGTACCATTAAGTTATACCGGAAAGGAACCAGTAACACGATTGGCGCAAAAATTGGATTTTGATCCAGCAAGCCAGATTATCTCCAAATTAGATCAAGAATATTCAAGAGGCCATAATATTTCGAAGGTAGAATTAGTAATTGTCGGTGGAACCTTTCCTTTCATGCCGTCAGATTACCAACGAAATTTTGTAAAAGAATGCTATGATGCATTGAACGGAGTTGAATCCACTTCTCTTCAACAAGCACAAAAACTCAATGAAGTAAGTGAAATTCGTTGCGTGGGATTTACCGTGGAAACGAAACCAGATTACTGCAAAGAAATGCACATTGATTTGATGCTTGAACTGGGTATTACCAGAGTAGAAATTGGTGTTCAAACTTTAAGTGATAACGTTTACAAAAATATTAACAGAGGTCATAACGTCGATGATGTCTATCAATCATTCCAAATTGCAAAAGATTCGGGATACAAGATTGTAGCTCATATGATGCCTGGATTGCCCGGTTCGGATCCGCAAAAAGATCTTTTAGATTTTAAGAAACTATTTGATGACTCACGCTTAAAACCCGATATGTTGAAAATTTACCCTACATTACTGCTTAAGAATACTGGTTTGGCAAAATTGTATGAAAGAGGTCTTTACCAACCGTACTCTGACGATGTTTTTACAGAATTACTTCTTGAAATAAAAAAAATAGTTCCTCCATGGCTAAGAATAATGAGAATTCAGCGCGAGATACAATCGGATGATATTCTACATGGGTATAAAAGTAGTAATATCAGACAGACACTCCAACAAAAGTTGAAAGAACAAGGCTTGCAATGCCGTTGTATTCGCTGTAGAGAAGTGGGAATAAAAAAATTAGCAAACAACATGAATATTAAGATAACATCCAATAGAATCGACTATGATTCCTCAAAAGGAAAGGAAATATTTTTGAGTCTAGAGGATAATGATAATAAGTTATTGTTCGGATTTCTGAGATTGAGAAGATCAGCAATGCCACATAGGCATGAATTGATCGACAAGAACGGAAATCCTGCAGCTATTGTTCGTGAACTACACGTTCTCGGACAGATGGTTGATGTTGGTAACAATAATGATTTATTGGCAAACTCATTTCAGCACAAGGGCTATGGTTCTAAATTGCTAGGAATTGCTGAAAATATCGTTAAAAATGAATTTGGATTGGATTCTATTTCGGTAATTAGTGCAATAGGGACAAGAGAGTATTACAGGAAATTCGGTTATAAAATGAATGGGCCATATGTTTCAAAGGATTTGTAATAACATTTGAAAAGAGAAATAATAGGAAGAGGAACTTGGATTGATAAGATAGCTTCTACAATCATTGATAGAGAAAAAAATATCGGAAGAAAATTGAATTTGATTCCAGTTGAAAGCGGCCTAGGAGCTTCTGGTTTTCCACATATCGGCAGTCTTGGTGATGCTGTGAGGGCATATGGTGTCTCTCTTGCAATAAAGAATTTAGGATACAACTCAAAGCTAATTGCGTATTCTGATGATTTGGACGGACTGAGAAAAATCCCATCTGGTCTTCCTGAGTGGTTGAGTGATTATATTGGCAAGCCAGTGTCAAGTATTCCTGATCCTATAGGCCAGTGTCATGATTCGTATGGAGCTCACATGAGCGGCCTATTGCTTGATGCATTAAATAGACTTGATATAGACTATGAATTTTTGAATGCTGCCAAAGTCTATGGCAATGGAATGTTAACAAACCAGATAGATGTGATTCTATCAAACGCTTCCAATCTGGGTAATAAGATAGAAGAAATCGTTGGTCAAACGAAATATAAGGAATCACTTCCATATTTTCCCATTTGTGAATCATGTGGACGCCTTTACGTGGCGCACGCCGAAAATTACCTTAGGGATGAAAAGAAAGTAAGGTACACTTGTAACGGAACCAAATTAGGTAACAATGATGTAAAAGGATGTGGTTATGCTGGTGAAATTCCTATATCTTTGGGAAAGGGAAAACTTGCTTGGAAGGTAGAATTTGCCGCAAGGTGGAGTGCTCTTAATATTCGATTTGAAGCTTACGGTAAAGACATAATGGATTCGGTAAGGGTCAATGACTGGGTGTCCGATGTCATACTAAATTATGCACATCCATTGCATGTAAAATATGAGATGTTTCTTGACAAAGGAGGTAAGAAAATAAGCAAGTCTACAGGAAATGTACTGACACCCCAAGTATGGTTACGTTACGGAACTCCCCAATCATTATTGTTACTTTTATTCAAGCGAATTACTGGCACTAGACAAATTGGGACTGATGATATTCCGACCTTGATGGAAGAGTATGACTATTATGAGGATCTCTATTTTAGTAAAAAGAAGGAAGAAAATGAAGATCAGCTCTCTAAAATAAGGGGAATATATGAGTATATTAATCATCTAAAAACAGGTGATAAATCGTCACAACATGTTCCTTATATGCTGATGGTTCAACAGGCATCATTTTTTTCGGGTTCTGATCGAGTAAAAAAGGTCTATGAAAGGTTGTTAAAATACAAAGTGGCAGTCGAACTAACCACGGACTTGCAGGAGAAAATCCAGCTAGCATGTAACTGGTCTGATGATTACATCTCGACGGATAAATTTGACGTTGTTTTGACCGATAAGGAAAAGACAATAGTAAAAAATATAGTAGATAATCTCGAAACCGCAGCAGCTCCAGAGAACACTCTTGATGCAGAAAAAATTCAACAATTGATATATGAGACTTCAAAGCAGCACGAGGAGCAACCAAAGAAGATATTCAAATTATTCTACAGGATGTTGATAAACGCAGATAGTGGACCAAAGTTAGGTGGATATATTTCTGATCTCGGATTGGACAAAACACGTACTATACTTCATTCGTATGTTTCATGAAAATGGAACATCATAGAGTATATGCTATACTTTTATAGTTATGAACATTATAAAAAGTGAATGTCATTATCACTGTTTTTGGATTCTATAAAGTCTGCACAATCACGAGGTGCATATACTTGATGACTGCTTATTGATGTCGTCATTCCTATTATGGTTAAAGCAGACAGTATTGCCAATACTGAGTAAAGTGTTTTCATTACCTACGTTAGGAAAGTCTTTGTAATAAGATTTTGGTGATTAGGTCTAAAAAACTGGTGGGTTGTTTAGGAAGTTGCAGGATTCTAACCCACCAGTTAATGAAGCGTCGCAGTTACGGATATGAAAAAGGAGGTGAGTCAGACCCGCCAGTTTCATTATCCGAAGAGGTAAGGCAAATTCCAAATGAATCTAATTAAAACTTGAGTATCTAACTTCAGCAATACATAAGAACGAGATGGGCCCTTGCCTCAATAGTTTTATTGCAAATACTTGCGTATTCTCAACTCCTCATTTTTGGCTAGGGTTGAATAATTATGGACAATAAACTGTAAAATAGTTAAAACAGGTGGGCCACAATTGGCTTTAAAGACCCACCCGAATGGGCGAACCCGATTAGAGATTTATGTTTATCCATGCACAACAAATAATATAAATCGAATTGAAGGCTTTCAGAGGTTCACTTTAGTAATTGTTGTCATGGCAACGGGATGGGGGCAAAAGAACCTAAAATAAATCCATCAACTGAGTCTATTTTACCAATCCAATAAGTGCCCTCAGCCGGAAAAAAAATTCCACTCGAGTAAAATTTAGCATCTTTTAGATAGATATATTCAAAATCAAATCCCTTTTCAAGTTCTTCTATGGATGGCGGTTGTTTTAATTGTTCAAAGATTTCTTCCAAGTCTTTCTTTACCGCAGTATCAATTTCCTCTGAAGTACCTCTTACCGTTTCTTTTAGTTTTTCACTAATTGCTTCATAATATGGTTTCATACCTATCATGGTTCCGGTAATTATAATTCCATTCACATTGAGTGTTGTAGTAATTTGGGCTACATCACTTGGGTTTATTAGACTAGCAAATAACTTTAGCAGAGTTATACGACCATCAAATTTTGGTTTATCCGAATCAATCGACATGATGACTTATTAATATTGTAACCTTTTAAAGATGACCTTAATCCATCAAGTAAATCATCATAGGAAGTATGTTCTTTATCAAGTGAGTATTCTTTTACTTGTGCTGTTCTTAAAGATATAATCAGTTTTTCATATTTCTCTGGAATTGCTATCAAGCCTTCAATTACAATTAGGTAAACGTAGTAACATTTGCCGACTTAAAACGAAGTTGCATATAGTCGCATAAAAACAGTTTAAAGTTGTTCTTAATGTCATAGTTTATCATATTGATATTATGCTATCAAACGGTATAAACCCGATAAAAAGATCCGCAAAGAATGTGACTTCAGAGTGATTTGCCCTTACAAAAACTCGTAAGAAAGAGGATTCAATTATGGACTCAAAAGCACCATTACTAGGAGTAAAGGTATACAAACAGTGGGAAAGAGAATTTTTATTCAAGTATGTTTTCTACCATGGTTCTTTTCCCGTAGTCCTAACTGCCTCATTGAATTTCTTTGCTAATTTTCTGGCATTGAAGATTTGCCAAATGAATAATACGAGATATGCGACACTTGAAAGGAGCATAAATCCAAGCGCTCCTACTCCAGAGGAATCATCTACAGCCGCAGGGTCAGTTTGTTCTATACTTGCAAGAAAGCCTACCGAGACAATTGTTATAACGATTAAGGCGTAGAGTATCAGACCCAAAATTAATATTCCGATTCCTTTTCCTACTTTCCCTACGTATATGTGACCTATACCTGGTAAACCAAATATTCCTCCTATGAATGCTATTAGAGCAGCCGTTCCAGGACTCTTATATGGTAACTGTTCAGTAACTGACTTTGCAATATCTATATGTTTAGAATGTTCATGAAGGGCCGTACGACATTTAGGACATACTTCTATGTCCTCATCAACATCTAATTTCTCACCGCAATTACTACAAAAATTTGGCCCTGCACTCATCTACCAGTATAAGATTTGACATGTTAATAAACAAAATTGTG
>JAHEZK010000033.1 GCA_023251115.1 Nitrosomicrobium frigidum (SeqCode)
GAAAGGTTCTCATTTATCCTGGAATGATTATCCAGGGTATTGGAGTTTGGGTAGTGTTATTCACCAATTTCTATTGGGGTTGGATTGTTGGAATGACTTTACTCGGGATAGGAACTGCTCTGGTTTATCCCACTTTGCTTGCTGCAATAAGTGATGTGGCGAATCCAAAATGGAGGGCGACGTCCTTGGGTGTTTACAGATTTTGGAGAGATTTAGGATTTGTATTTGGAGCAATTGGAATTGGATTTCTTGCAGATCTGTTTGGACTAAACATTGCGATTCATCTAGTGGCATTCTCTGCAATAGCATCAGGAATTTTTGTCCTTATGGTTATGAAAGAAACGAGTATGCAAAGATAAAGCAGCCAATTCAATGAATTAGACTAGTGTAATATTCCACATGGTTATTCCCACCGAACCCCACCTCTAGTGCTTCTCTAAGTCTTTATCATAGTTATGGTTTGGCTTCTCCAGTCCCAATTGTTCCATTAGTTGCAAGAATCAATAAAGGACTGAATGTTTTTTCTCCGTCATTACTTATCTTTGCCACTGGTATCTCATCTGTCTGATTTCTTTCCCACCATGTTACTATTACGTTTACTCCGTCTGCTGCTATTTCTGCATCTTGGGATTCAGAATTGGTAGTATTGCTCAAGTTGATTTTATCGCCAAAGGTCTGTCCCTTGTCAGTAGATGCTCTAAACATTACTTCGTCATTACCTGATTTGTTAGTCCACCAGGCTACGTAAACATTATCACTCGAAATGCAGCTGAACTCATAATCAAAACAACTATTTAAACCACAAATTAGGTCTATTATGTAAGATGGATGATACTGATGAAAAGATAAGACATTTCAAAGATTCATTATTTGACAAATTGATTAAAAAGATAGGAAAATATCGAAAACGGAAATCAAAAAAATTAGTGGATGAAGAACGGAGACAAACTGGACAAATTGATGGAGAAATAAGAGGTCAAGTAGCAACTCCACTTAGAGACGAAACGAAAAGAGGATTGGAAGAGGAATAATTTTACCATCCAGAAATAAAAAACCATCAGTCGAATTGCAACACCTTGTTAAATCAGCCGACATCGCAACAGAACTATTTTCAATGTAATTTAAGGATATCACTAGTGATATGAGTGGTCGACTAACATTATCATGTAATATCCATCATTTCATGATGTGGATGTCATGTAGGGACAGATATTCATAGCGTTACTAATAAAGCGACTTATATAAACTTTGGACATTATTTACAGCTATCTGTAAATAATAGCCAAACTTTATGGAAAAAAATTCACCGGTGTGAATAATAAATATCACTAGTGAATGAGTGTTCTACTGACATTATCATGTAATATGTATCATTTCATGATGTGGACGTAAAGTAGTGTCTTCCTTAGTTGACAGTAACTTCTCAAGTTAATGGGCAGTTTCAAATTATTGGACTTGAAAAGTCAACGACTTAGTACTTTCTATGCCCGCCTGTAATGCAGTTCCTAAAATTGTAAAAGTTCCAACATCATTTTCGCCGATTACAAAAGTAGGTGAGAGTTTTCCATCATTGTCTGTATAATCTTTAATGACATTGCCTAAAGGATCCTTAATTGTGAGATGAACAAATATAGGATCAAGTGGCTCTCCTGTAATTGGATCGGAGGCAATTAGTGTTACTGTCTGTTCCTCTCCAGGGGAAATTGGATTTTGTTTTACACTAATGTCGAGCTTAACTAGACCTGAATTGTTATTTTGAGGAATATTAGCTTCAGGGACAGGAACATTAGCAGTTAGGTTAGCTTCAGGGACAGGAACATTAGCAGTTAGGTTAGCTTCAGGGACAGGAACATTAGCAGTTAGGTTAGCTTCAGGGACATTTGATCCAGTAATAACATTGGTTCCATCGGTTCCATTCTTCATCACTTTTGTTACGAATTCTCGGGCTTCATCTTTTGTGAACTTACCTGTTTTCACAAGCTCATTAATCAACATCACTTTTGTTACGAATTCTCGGGCTTCATCTTTTGTGAACTTACCTGTTTTCACAAGCTCATTAATCAATCTATTTTCTTCATAGTCGGCATTTGAAGTGCCATTGGAAATTGATCTACCACCCATTCCAGTGTCTGATGATATTCCGGTAGTTGCTTGTACTGAAATCATATTGCCAACAAAAAATAAGATATTAAGAGTAATAATTATGATGAAGAGAAGAGATGTTTGTACCGATTGTTGTTTGTTCAACAATTTATAATTCAACATCAACATATAAAAAATTGTGTAATCACGAATCAAGTTTAGGTAAATGCATTATACAAGTTCCTAACTTCTATGCTGAAAGATGTCTAATAAGGCAAGTTGAGTAACAAATATCGCTAGTGACATTAGATATTGATCTAAATTCTATCATTTCATGAGTTGTATTTTATGTAATGCAGTATACTATTATGTAAGTTGCTAATAACAATTCTCAGTTTGAAAAGAAGTTGTATTTTTGACTGCTAGATTTAATTTATCCCAAGTAAATGTACGATACTATTAGTCAATATAGTTTTCAATGCTCGGCTTAGTTAACACTTTATACATGTTCAAACCTGATTGACTTTATTTATTTTAGCCCCAAAAATATGAAATGTTGCAACTTGATCCTTTTTGAAAAAATACCAGTTCCTATATCTATAAATTATCTTGATAGTTCTACGTAGTACTTAAAGGAATGAAATCTCATATAGGTATTTTGTGCTATCAGTGTTAGTGGCGATTATATGTATTTTGTTTTTTCTGATGTCACAAATTACTCCGGACTTAAATGCACAACTAACAGCTGAAAATAAAACTAGTAATAAAATAATAATGCACATACATTCTAACCTTAATGTTACTAATAATGGAAAATCACTAATCGTACCGGACGGAGTTGGGATAAATTCAACATTGTGGAATGACCATTCACTAGATATATTTGGAACAGAACGAAAAACCACAATATTTGGCATGATAACTCCAGCAATGTCCCCACTACACACTCATGATTCAAGTGGTACTATTCATGCGAATCAACCGAATACAGAAACTACACACTAGGACAATTCCTCAACATCTGGGGAATGCCTCTTGAAGGTAGCAAAGTTATCCTTTTCATCGATGGGAATAGTACAGAAAACTATAGTAATTACGTTTTAAATGATAGGGAAAAAATGATTCTCAAGATCGAAGATTAAAACAATGTTCTCTTGCGATGATAACCGTAGTACGACAATCAATCACTTAACACGTTTTACTGTACTTGAAATGTGAGAGATTTTGTGTTTTGTACACCTGCTTGTGATGCAGTTGCTGAAATGATAAAGGTTCCGATCGCATTCTCGCCTATCTTAAAGGTACGTGTGAGATTACCCTCCGTACCGGTATAATTCTTGACAAGAATACCTACTGGGTCCTTAATTTCAAGTCTAATAAAAACTCGATCAAGCTGTTTACCCGTTGTAGGATCCAATGCTGCAACTGTTACTACTTGGTTTTCACCGCGAGTAATAGGATCTTTCCCAACAGTAATGTTAAGGTCTATACTGCGTGGAGTAACTATTTCAGAAGCGTTGGTTTCAGGTACTTCTGGGACATTTAGGGAGGCGTTGGTTTCAGGTTGAGGTTCAGGCGTTTCAGGTTCAGTATATTTATTCTTAAAATAATTTTCATCCCTGAAGCAATGGACAATTTCGTAGTCTCCGAGGTTATTCCCTATTTTATGTGCAAGTTGGAGGCATTCTTTGGAGTCTTCATCTTCATTCTGATATATGTCCGAATTTTGAAATTTTTCCCAATTAATATTATTATCATTTTTTTCTCCATTTCTTATTGCGGCTACCAAGTCTTTCATGTTATCAAAGTCTCTCCAGATCGCCTGCTTTGCGTATATGCTGTTATTATTAACAAGAACAGTAGTTCCAATCATGATAATTGTTCCTAGAATTAGAGATATCTTCAACAATGGACTATTGTTCAATGATTAAAGTTTACTGCAATAATAAATAAAGATTTTCCCCTTCCATATAGGATTTACAATTGAGTTCATAGAAATCCTTCGAGATTTCAAAAAAATCAATCTTCCAGGCCATGATTTCAATATGTCAAAAATCTATTTTAAAAGCTCTGTTTTTTTCTTATTGATGGACTCAAGCACTTCGACATGAGCTTTCCATTCCTCTTTTTTCAATTTTGACCCGTGCTGACTTGCCATCTTGACGAAAAACACATCGTTAATTAGTGCGATATCCTTCAGTTTTGATATGAGTAGGAAAAAGACCTTCTATGTTCTTATGATAAGTGGCATAGCATTTATTGTAATTGGTGCTGCCTCATTAATTGATTCAAATATTCCCAGAAAAGTAGAATTGGATAAGACGTTGGATCCGAATATAAATTACATAGACGTTGTTACACCCATAATGAATAAAGGGAGTGTAGGTAAAATAATAATTGACGGGTCCGAATTTGATTTCAAGATTGAAAGTCCCGATAATACAGTTATTGTTTCGGTTACTAATCGTTCACACTATGAATACGATCTCATTGCTAACAATGAAGGCCAATATAGAATTGAAACAAAAAATACAGGATATTCCACACTTAAAATTGACGGAGATGTAGAAACTAAAGCTTCCCCGCTGGCATTTGGAGGTCATATGATGTTACTGATAACTGGCATCATAGTTCTGGGAATTGGAATAAAAGCTAGATACGCCTAAATTCTGAGATTAATTTATTATTCCTCTTTTATAGGAACCTAGTATTTTCAGAAAAGTGCATTTCTTTTGAACTTTATCCAAAGTACTTTTAACCGTATCTTCCTCGACATGACCTTCGATATCTACGTAAAAAATGTATTCCCAAGGTTTTTCTTTAGTTGGCCTTGACTCTATTTTGGTGAGATTAATTTTACTATGATCAAATTCTCGTATGACTGAAAATAATGAACCAGGCATGTGTTTTAATCCGAAAATCATTGAAGTCCTATCTTTCTCAGAAGGACTTGTTTTTTCATCAGACAGAACGAGGAATCTAGTGTAATTGTTTTTTCTGTCCTCAATATTTTCATCGAGAATCGTCATATTATAAAATTTTGCAGCGCTCTTACTTGCAATGGCAGCCGCATCGAGAATTTGATTTTCCTTTATCAACCTGACGGACCCCGCTGTATCATATGTAGGCAGAGAATCAAGATTTCTTTTTTTGAGATAGTTTCTACACTGGGCTAAGGCTTGAGGATGGGAGAAGACCCTTGTTATTGAAGTATTATTTGGAAATGCAATTAAACAATGGTTAACCCTTAGAAATATTTCGGCCGTGATTTTTTTTTCTGTGCTTAACAGTAGATCATAAATTTCGTTTACAGATCCTTCGATTGAATTTTCAATTGGAACGACTGCATAATCAATACTATTATTGTGTAACGCATCAAAAACGTCTTGGAAAAGCTTCATGGGGATGAGTTCTGAATTGGGAAAAAATTTTAGGGCCGCAATCTCACTGTATGCTCCGTGCTCCCCTTGAAATGCGACTTTTTGTCCGCTCAAATTATTTACATAATTTACAGGTACTTAATTCATATATTTTTATGTGCTATCAAAGGCAAAACCAACTTACTAATTGATAATAAAGGATAGCAGATATTGGATTTTATGACAAAGTATTTAATGCTTGGCCAGTGAATTTATCTTAAATGCAGCTTGATCAACAATACATTGATCCGTTAGATAAACAACTTTTGAACGATATTCAATGGACTTTTCCCCTTTCTCAAAGACCTTTTTTGGAAATTGCAACTAAACACGGTCTTACTGAAGATGATGTGATGAGTAGGATTTCTTTACTGAAACAAAGTGGACTCATAAGACAGGTTAATGCTATTTTTGATACTAGGAAACTAGGCTATAAAAGCGCTTTAGTTGCATTTGCTGTTAAAGGAGACAAACTTGACTTTGTAGCACAGGAAGTCAATAAGCACCCCGGCGTCAGCCACAATTATGAAAGAGATCATGAATACAACATGTGGTTTACGTTGGCCGTTCCTCCGGAAGGAGATTTAAAAAAAGATCTTGAACAGATGGCATCTTTTGAAGGTGTAATTAAATTCCGTCTTTTGCCAACTCTGAAATTATATAAAATAGGCGTTAAACTGGATATGGTAAATAGTGACCCCAGTAAGTTGACACCAGACGATAATGTAAAAAATCTGGATCAAAAAAAATTTGAACTTACATCAAGAGACAAGGATTTCATTAGGGAATTGCAAAAAGATTTGCAGGTAATTCCAAGGCCCTTCGATGACTCTGCAAACAACCTTGGTATCACAATCGACGAATTATTTGAGAAAGCCAGAGAATACGAATCAATTGGTGTAATGAGACGATTTGCAGCAATCCTACGTCACAGAGATGTGGGATTTACGGCTAACGGCATGATTGTATGGAAAGTCCCTGATAATAAAATTGATGAAGTTGGAAACAAGTTAGCATCATTCCCACAAGTTAGCCATTGTTATAGAAGACCTGTATATCCAGATTGGCCATTCAATTTATTCAGCATGATTCATGCCAGAACAATTGATGGTGCCAAAAAGATTGCCACAGAACTATCTCAGTTTGTAGGAATAGATGAATACAGGATTCTGTTCAGTACTAAAGAATTTAAAAAAGAGAGAGTCAAATACTTCGTGGACTGACCATTATCATTTTAGCCCATTATATTGATGCTTGGCCCTTTTGCACGGTATAAGTATGGATAGAGTTTTCTTTTCAAGTACCACCTTTATAGATTTCGACTAATTGTTACTTAATAACAGACCTAGGACCATAAATGGTAATCATACTGTGGTCAATAACAAGCCGTGAGTCAATTATTATTACAAGTAGTTTACACGCCATGACAGTTTTGACGATGAAAGATGTAAGATGATTCTAAGCAATAGAAATTTATTGTTTGTAAGATTTAATTGCCGATTAAGCGAAGTTAGCCCAGACTGGTTAAGGTACGAGCTTCCCAAGCTCGGGATCGCGGGTTCGAATCCCGCACTTCGCAGACATTATTGTATGAGTCTGTTTATCATCGTGGAATTTGCCAGCCTATTCCGGCGCTTATGAAAAAATCACTCAATAAATTAAGATTGCATGTTGACAGTTAATCGAGACAAAAATAATCGATTGACAGCTATAGCAGAGATTTTATACACATATTTGCGTACCAAATAAAAAAAGTATTTTAGCATATACTTAAAAACCTGTATTTGCCATTCTTTTAGTATAATTTGAAGCAAGTTATTACATTTCACTCGTATAAGGGCGGCACCGGAAAAACTACTTTGGCCGCTAACCTGGCCGCATTATTAGCTAAGAATGGAAACAATGTATGTATAGTTGATATCGATGTATATGCACCAAGCCTACATGCTTATTTCGGCGATGTCGTCCAAAATAAGATCAAGAATACCCTAAATGATTACATTGTGGGCGCCTGCGGCGTGGATGACTTGCTAGTTCAGGTAACACCCATACAACAATTCTCAGAGAAAGGTTCTTTGAGTGGAAAAATAATAGGCTGTTTTTCTAGCCCTAAAAGGGAAGATATTCTCAAAATTGAAGGTGTAAAGGAGGACAGAAACAGAATGAGCATGCTCAAGAGATTCATTAACTTTAGAGAAGAATTAATCGAAAAAAACGATATTGACTATGTAATAATGGATTCAAGTCCAGGAATCAGATTTTGGGCGATTAATGCCTTGGCATTGTCAGATATTGTATTTTTGACTTTAAAGATGGGAGACATGGATATTGGAGGAACAAAGATGATTGCAAATGAAATATTGGCACAATTCAAGGAACAGGGAAACACAAAATATTATCTACTTCTTAACAGGATAGCGGGTTACTGTATTCCTCATTTGCAAATAGGTGAATCTCACGAAAAACACTCTGATGCAAATTATACCACTCTAACTCCTGTGGCAGACGATTTTGTAAAGAAACTGAGTTCTGAGACGGGAATCGATGTAATGACATCAATCCCTTGTTATTGCGATATCCAATTTGCGCAGAAGGAGTTCTTAACAGTTCTTGGAAATCCTGATCATCCTTTTTCACAACAGATAAGCCAGTTAAAATCTATGATAGAAATATGAAACAATAGATTTTTCATTGTTTTTCACAGGCACAAAAAACAGGTATATAGACCCAATTTGATATAATATCTCAAATGACAATTCCAGGACTCGCTGAACTCACAGATGGTGAGGAAAATATTTCACAGACACTGTTCCTCTTGTCTGGCCCACCTGGAATAGGAAAGAGAGATTATTGTAGAGAATTTCTTGAAGAGGGTTTAAGTTCTAGAAAAAAGTGCATCTTTCTTTCTTCGAAGGTCACTGATAAAGAAAAATTTGAATTACTTAACATCGATGGGAAGAAATTCAATTCACTATTTGTAAACCCCGTTCTCCTTTACGATACCCCAAATCAAAAGTCACTAGATGAAGCATTGGATAGAATAACTTCTTTTCTTTCAGATATACAAATTGATGTTTCAGAAGATCAAAATGACAGTCACAGTCTAGATGAGAACAATATAGTTTACTTTGTCATGGATTCGTTAAATCATTTTTGTGATATTTTTGAAGTTGATTCAGTAAGGAAGTTTTTGGCAAAATTGGTTCTTCAATTAAAGAAAAAAAAGACAATTGGAATTTTCACTATTGATTCTCCCCTATCTTCAGAATATCATCCCATAGTATCGTTTTGTGATGGGATAATGGAGATGAAATTTGAAGAGTCTAATGACTCTTTGATTAGGAAAATACGATTACTTTCAATGGCTGGCCATGCAATGACTAAACCTACTTGGATACAGTTTAGTATTGATAAAAATGGAAGATTTACCTTTGCTTATGATTTACTTAAATGTACTCTGGATGGAAGAGTCATCCAACATCCTCCGGTATATTACCTTGACTTGCCATTTCATACGGAAGGATGCGCAAGAACATATAGAAAATTTATCTCCGTCTTCAAGGACCTTGATCCAAAATACGAAGTATTAAATTATAATTTTTGCTTCATTGATATTGTAGGACTATCCAATCCAGAACTGGCGGTTCACAGGCAGAAGGAAAAGATAGTCAGGCTGAATGAATTCATAAGTTCCTGTAATTCGTTTAGGAAAATATCCGATGAGCTTAAAATAATTCTTCCGGCAGGTGACGGTATGGCTATAGGGTATGAAAACAATCCGGAATTGCCTTACAAGCTCAGTGTTGAACTACATGGATATCTACGCAAATATAACAAACGAATGGAATCTGAAAACAGAATAAAGGTAAGAATCGGTTTGAGCTCTGGACCTGTATTTACGGTTTATGATATATCAAACAGGCTTAATGTTTGGGGTCCTGGCATAATAATGGCAAGGAGAGTCATGGACTTAGGTGACAGCTGGCACATTCTCATTACTGAAAACTTTGCCATGCAGTTAAGACCACTTTACGAAGAATATAGGAATAACATCAGGCTGATTGGATCTTATGATATTAAGCATGGAGAGAAGATAAATGTCTATTCTGCGTACTCTGACGATTATGGCAACCCTGAATTGCCCGAAAAATTCAAGCAAATCTACACCAGCCCGTAGTTTGCTTAATTTTCATTATGAAAATCGTATGCCTTTTCGTAAATTCTTATAAAGATTTCTTTAAATTATCCATCAAAGTTCTAATGAACAAATCATTAGTTGATACGTGAAAATGAAGAATAATAAAAAGAAAGACAATAATACAAAGAAAGACAAGGCACTTAATCCAAGAAAAGAGCGAGATGATAAGAGCTATTTTGCCGTATCTCGCAAGAGAAGAAAGAAGAATTTGATGATAATCATACCGGCTGTAATAGTACTCTTTGCCATCATGGCATATTTAGTAAATAATTATTCTGGACATTTGGTACCAAGTCGGGAATTTGGGAAACTTGGCTCTGAACATGTTCATGCAACATTCGCAGTCAAAATAAATGGTCAAAAACTAGATTTTAGTCAGCCACAATACCAAGTTAGATCCCAATATATCCATGTCGAACATAATGATGGCAATACAATGCACAGGCATGCAACCGGAGTTCCAGTGGAAGAGTTCTTTAAAAGCGTAGGGATGAATGTTACAAATAATTGCTTCACTCTTGAAAATAAGACAAGCTATTGTAGTAATGGAAATTCGAATTTGGAATTTTATGTAAATGGAAACAAAACTGACTCAATTGCAAACTATGTGATAAAAGACGACGATAGAATACTGATAGTATACGGAAACAAGAATCAGATGGAAACAGAGCAGGATCTAGATGCGCTGCGACTTACAGAAATAAAGAAGTAAGATTTACAATACAACCAGAATAGAATCCACAAATCCCAATCTTTTTGTAACTAAAGTTGTAACCATAGTAAATAGCAAATACAGAAACAAGGTACTCTTAGAATTGTAATAAATCTGGTGTTAATCTGGACAAAAGTATTAATCCAAAAATAGAACCATTATGAGTATGGTCGATTCTAGCATCGTTATTTCCGCTCTTGCAGGTGCAGGATCTTTTTTTTCACCATGTATTTTGCCCATTTTACCGGCATTTGTCTCGTATCTTTCTGGAACAACGCTAAATGAAATTCAAGATTCATCAGGACAATCTCTCAAGTTAAAAAGATCCACCAGATTAAACATTTTCCTAAACACCGTCTATTTTGTTCTTGGATTCTCTCTTGTTTTTGCGCTTCTTGGGGTATTTCTAAATAGTGTTTTGCTGAGTGCAGGGGTAAGCTTTCAAAATGTATTGACGTCTGTTGGGGGTCTTGTAATTACAGGATTTGGTGTTTACTTGATACTCTCTACAAAATTGAGACGCCTTAATTTTGAAAAGAAATTTACTTCTATTCCTAAATTCAAGACCAGTTACATTACATCATTTGTGTTTGGAGCTGCATTTGCTGCAGGCTGGACTCCATGTGTGGGACCTATACTGGGAAGTACTCTTACATTATCGGCGACTGCACCCGGAGCCGCATACAATTCACTACTGGCATACTCGCTAGGTCTTGGAATACCATTTTTAGTAACAAGCATTTTCTTCTCACAGGCCACTAGCGTAATTAGAAAAATGGTGAAACATTTGAAATATTTTAATCCTGCAATGGGAATCATGTTGATAATACTTGGAATACTGGTATTTACAAATAATCTCAGTATACTTGGTAATTTTCCACTTGCCAACGAGATTATCAAAATAGAAAGGGGACCGTAGCTGAATAAGGATAACCTCAGTGCCTTGTTAACTGGATTAGGCGTTGTGGCGCTTATAGTAGGATTTGCAATTTACTTTAATAATCCTGAACTAAATAAATCGTCCCCTGAAAATAATGGTGCAAGCAGTATTAGAAATGTAGAGTTACCACTGGACAAATCTCAACTTAAAAAAGCACCGGAATTCGAGGGAATTACCGCGTACATTAATTCAAACGGGACAAAGCTGTCAGATCTAAAGGGAAAAGTAGTATTGGTTGACTTTTGGACATATAGTTGCATTAACTGCATCAGGACCTTGCCGTATCTTGTTGATTGGAATCAAAAATATTCTGACAAGGGATTGGTCATAGTAGGAATTCATAGTCCCGAATTTGAATTTGAAAAAAACATGGATAACGTCAAGCAAGCTGTAACAAGATTTGGAATAAAATATCCAGTATTGCTGGACAATAATCATGATACTTGGAACGCATATCAAAATAGTTACTGGCCACGGAAATACCTTGTAGATTCAGAAGGGTATATTAGATATGATCATATCGGAGAAGGAGGTTATTTGGAAACTGAAAATGTCATTAGGCAATTGTTGACAGAACGAATGAAGCAACAAGGTGTTCAAATTGCGGTTATTAATCAAACAAAATTGAGTACGCCCCAAACACAATCAATTGATCTTAATCAAATCAGATCCCCTGAATTATACTTTGGATATCAATATGCAAGAGATCAACTTGGAAATGCAGAAGGATTCAGTCCAGAAAAAACTGTCAACTATACAATACCTGCATCTAATTTGAAACCAAACGTTATCTACCTTAAAGGACCATGGAAGAACAATCCAGACAGCATGGAGCTTGTAGGCACTAATGGGAGTATTGTACTGGCCTACTCAGCAAAATCTGTAAATATCGTGGCAGGTGGAAAATGTCAGTTAAACGTGAAGGTGGATGGTAAAGATAACAATATTGATAATACATTAAAAGGGAATGATCTGGATACGGAGGGAACGCTAAACATAGATGGTCAGAGGCTCTACAATATTGCAAACGATAAAAACTATGGAAACCACGTAATTGAGATAAATGCAAATGGAAATGGATTCAAAATATATACGTTCACGTTCGGATAAGACCGCTTGCTAGTACCTTTGACACTCCTGCCAGTTTGTCGGATCCAGCTAAATTGCAGCGATTCCAATATTTCCATCAATAAATAAAAATAGTGACAATTTCTTCCTATTAATGTCAAGGTAACTTGAGCAGTGAATCATGTTTGGAAGTAACTCTTCCTGATGACTCTATTGTATCTGCGATATTGATAAAAAGTAAAAGAAGCAGAAGATTAAGCATTAGGGTGAACCGTTACGGCGTTTCTGTTATATATCCGTTAAACGAGGGCATTGAATCAATTAGGAATTTCATCAATGTAAATAATAAGTGGATTCTGAAAAAAATACGATTCTATGAGAAATTGAACGATAAACTAGAATATGGCCCTCTTCAGAAGAACGAAATTATCTACCTGGGAAGAAAATATGGGATTCAGATTGTTAAGGACAACACACAATACGCTACCATATCTGAGAATTTAATGAAAATAACATTCCACGTAAAAGATAGGCGTACATACAAAAGAAGCGTTGTAGGATGGTATAGGCAACAAACAAAGAAAATATTGGATAACAAGGTCCCATTTTATGGAAAAAAGTTATCAATATCTTATGGAAGTGTAAGGATAAGAAACCAAAAGACTAGGTGGGGAAGCTGTTCAAAACAGGGCAATTTGAATTTTAACTTGCTTTTATCCGCACTTCCTATCAACATTATTGATTACATAATAATCCATGAATTATTTCACTTGATTGAATTTAACCATTCAAGCCTTTTTTGGAAGCTGGTACAAGATGCATTACCGACGTACAAGCATTGTAAAACATGGCTGAAAAATAACGGTACCTATATACAATTCGACTGAGGTTCCAAGCACTCAGCAAAAATATCATGATCAATCAAGGTAGTTTTATTTTCTTGTCAATTAATTTTGGACCAAAATAAGATTAGGCCATTTTGAGACTTGAATATATGGCAGTCATATACGAGATTCATAAGTATCAAAATGAGGATTTTCAGTACGTTGTTGCTAGCACGAATAGACATGCTGAATCCAAAGTAAAAAATGACGTTGAAAGGATGAATTCTATGTTAAACGAGTTTCTGAGAACAAGCGGAATAAGATATGTATTTGTTATTTCAGATACTGCTGATTCTTCATATAAAGAACGCAAAAAGAAGAATTCTTATTAAACAGAAAGTTTGTTGCAAACATATTTGATTTTCAAGAAGTTTTTCCCTTTTCAAAATGGGAAAAAAGTTAGTTTTTCATTTCTTATCTTTAGCTGGATTATACTTTTCTTCTCCGCTTCTGTGAGCAACAGTAATTTTCTAAATAACGCTAATGCTCAAACCTGCAGCAATAACCTTGCTGTAAACAGCATATCTGCTAGTGGTAATGATGGCAACATACCTGCAAATGTACTTGACAACAATTTGAACACAAGATGGTCAAATTTAGGAGTCGGCTCGTGGATTCTTGCCGATTTGGGCTCAACGGTGAAGGTTTGTAGCGTCGATATTGCCTGGTATTCTGGAAATCAAAGAACAAGTAATTTTGTCATAGCCACGTCTACTGACGGTTCCACGTTTGCAACTGTGTTCAGTGGTACAAGCAGCGGTACTACATTAAATTCTGAAAAATACTCGTTTGCTTCCGCAGATGCCAGGTATGTCAGAGTAACGGTGAATGGTAATTCTGTAAATAGTTGGGCCTCAATTACTGAGCTTGATATCTTTGGTATATCATCAGCTTCGCCGGGAAATTACCATTATTCTCCAGGGCTATCCTTGACCGGTTCGAATTATCAGGATGTCGCAAGTTCTAGTGCACTACAATTGTCTCAATTCAGTGTTGCAGCCTGGTTTAAGACTTCATCAAACTTTGGTTCAGATGCCTATATAGCAAATAAAGGAGGCGTGGGGAGCGACAGTTCAGGACAGAACTTGAACTATGGAATCTGGATGAATAGTGCAGAGCAAATAAAGGCCGGATTTGAAACAAGTTCAGGAGCTGACCAATTTATTACATCACCCAATTCATATAACAATGGTCAGTGGCACTATGCTGTGGTAACAAATGATGGTTCTACTCTTAGATTATATATTGACGGAGTACAGGTCGCCACTAAATCAACATCAGGCGCCTCACCTGAAAGTTCCGGAACCAAGCCAGTAAGGATTGGCGCCAATTCCAGGATTACTCCACCAGGAAACTTCTTCACTGGTGAAATTGATGAGATACGCGTGTGGAACGATGACCTGACAACACAACAAGTAACAGATGCATTTTCAGGTAATTCCTTCAATACCGCCGAACAAGTACTTTATCTTCCATTTGGTGCTAATTCACCCCCAGTTGCAAACAATCAGAACGTTGTAGTAACCAAGAATACTGCAAAAGCCATAACTCTTGTTGCAACCGATTCAAATAACGATCCTCTTACATATACTGTAGTAACACAACCCGAAAATGGAACTTTATCAGGTACTGCTCCAAATCTAACCTATAACCCTAATTCTAACCATATCGGATCTGACTCCTTTACATTCAAAGCAAATGATGGAACTGCTGACAGCAATATTGCAACTGTAAACATAAATGTACAGAATGTACAGAATGGAACTCCAGTTGCAAATAACCAGGCAATCACTGTCAACAAGAACACACAGAAGGTCATTACCCTTACTGCTACGGATCCAAATAACGATCCCCTGACATATTCTGTTGTAGCACTTCCTACACATGGTACGATTACAGGTGGAACAACACCTAGCACATCGTCTAGTCGCACATATACTCCTGATACAGACTATGTCGGATCGGATTCGTTCACCTTTAAAGTAAATGACGGGACAACTGACAGTAATGTCGCCACCGTAAGCATAACTGTTCAACAACCTCCTCAGGGTGGCAGTTACAATTATAGTCCCAGTCTTGCACTCACAGGTTCAAATTACCAAGATGTCGCAAGTACTAGTGCACTACAATTGTCTCAATTCAGTGTTGCAGCTTGGTTTAAGACTTCATCAAACTTTGGTTCAGATGCCTTTATATCAAATAAAGGAGGCGTAGGTAGTGACAGTGCAGGACAGAACCTCAATTATGGAATATGGATGAATAGTGCAGAGCAAGTAAAAGCTGGATTTGAAACAAGCGCAGGAGCTGACCAATATATTACCTCACCCAATACTTATAACAACGGTCAATGGCACTATGCTGTGGTAACAAATGATGGCTCAACTCTAAGATTATATGTCGATGGCATCGAGGTCGCTACCAAATCAACATCAGGTGCATCACCTGAAAGTTCCGGAACCAAGCCAGTAAGGATAGGTGCCAATTCCAGGATTACTCCACCAGGAAACTTCTTTACTGGTGAAGTTGATGAGGTACGCGTATGGAACGATGACCTGACAACACAACAAGTATCAGACGCATTTTCAGGAAATTCCTTCAATACCGTCGAACAAGTCCTGTATCTTCCATTTTCGACTCCGGCTCAAGACACTGATATATTCGGAATTAAAAAATTGTATTCTACAAAGAGTAACGGAGAAGAATGGTATATCAACATGAACAATCCCAGCGGAGATAGTAGATTTAATCCCCAAAACACAATTACAAAAAATCCAGATGGATCATGGAAGATGAAAGCGACACAAGTACGAATGTCAGTTTATACTTCCACTGGTTATGATGGAAATGATATCCCTACATTGGATCATAGTGTAATAGCATCAAAAGGCTACATGCTGGCACCCAATGACTGGAGAAATTTTGAGATGACACAGTATGTCAAAATGAATACTTCTCCAAGTGACGATAATTTTTCACCAAATGGCAGGGGTGGTAGACATACTCTTGCTGATACTCCTCCGGCGGGTTGTGAGGGCTCTTCCATGAAGGGCGATGTATTCTATTCTGGAAAAGTACGATTTGCTAAGGAGCAATGGCATGTAAGCTATGTATTTACTAGCCTCAAGACTGCTACCACTTCAATAGAAGACAAATGGATTGGAATAAAATTCATTGTGTACAATTTTGTAGAAAATAATAAAGTAGTTGTAAAAACAGAACTATGGCTTGACACAAATAACAGCGGCAACTTTGTAAAAGTTGATGAGACAGTAGATAGAGGTGGCTGGGGTACGGAAGGAGGAGAATGCGGTGGAGCACCAGACCAGATAATAACTTGGGGGGGACCGATTACAACATTTAGATGGGACACAGCGACCGACGTTGATTTTAAGAATTTAAGTGTCAGAGAAATTGTGCCGCC
>JAHEZK010000034.1 GCA_023251115.1 Nitrosomicrobium frigidum (SeqCode)
GCCAATATGGTATACCCTGGATAAAGAGGAAAATGTTATTTTTAATACTGGAGACAAATCAGTAAAGGCAAAAAATATTGCCAGTGACAATCGCGTACGTTTATGTGTTGATGATCAAGTTCCACTTTTTTCATTCGTTACTATTGCTGGTATAGCCGAAATAATTAGTAACGACCCAAATGAAGTTTATAAATGGGCAAAGCTAATTGCCGCAAGGTATGTTGGTCAAGAAAAGTCAGAACTTTATGGTAGGAGGAATAGTGCAGGAGGAGAACTATTGATAAAAATCAAGCCGATCAGAGTTATTGGTCAAAAAGATATAGCAGGATGGTAAGCGATTGATCTGAAAATAAACCTGCCTATAGGAAAAATAATTTATGGTAGAATAAATTCATTTTTTTGCAGAGCAGTTAATCTGAACTTTACATTGTTTGAAAAGATGACTTCTGGGCATTATTATTCAAGTCTTTTAGTGCTTTGGTAACTAGCAAACATTCAGTAGCAGTTATTAAATCAGATTTCTGTTTATTTACAGCAAACAATCCACGATCTACGATGTTATCAATAAGCTGTTGAGCGAGATCTGGATTACCCAAGAGAAGATTCCTTATCCTATCTTCAAGTTCGTTGATTTTATTATTATTGTTAGGCATTCGAAGATAAAATCAAGTTTGATACTTAAGTCTGTTATGCATCGCCAATTCTGAGCACAAGGAAATAATCAGAAACTTGAGTCAGAATTTTGTCCTTAAAAGAAATAGAAGTTTGTCTCTTTTTGCTGGAATTGGAAAAAAGGAACGATAAGACAAGCCTTATATCTAAAAACTCCTTGTTGATGATAGATATTAAATGACTAGGACTAACTCCCAAAGTTGGAGACTTGAGGGCGACTACTTTGAAGGCTGCAACTGTGACTCAATTTGTCCATGCATATTTCTACAAGATCCTGATAAGGGGCACTGCAATGCTGTTGTTGCCTGGCATATAGAAAAAGGTCGCTATGATAGTATCCAACTTGAAGGATTAAATGTTGTCGCAGTATTCGTGGCTCCTGGCAATATGTTCACCGGACCCAAAATGAAGGCAGCTTTCTACATAGACAAACGTTCTAGTGAAGAACAGGTAGATGCATTATCCAAAATATTTTCAGGCCAATCAGGTGGATTCTTCGCTGCAGCAGCGAACCTCATAGGTGAGGTCCTAGGGATAAAGACTGCTCCTATAACCTTTGAAATGCAAGGAAGACGTCGCAGGCTACGTATCCCAGAATTCATGGAATTAGAGATTGAAGCAATAAAGGGTAACAATGCTGATATTGATAGTTTGGTAACAAATCCATCATTTACAGTAGCACCCGGATATGATCCCATCATAGCTCACTCAAGCAAAAATATCTATAGGGATCTTGGTTTTGAATGGGACTCGTCTGGTAAAAATGGATTCTATTCAAAGTTCAAGTATGGTCCCTAAATCTGTGGGCCTGAGTAAGTCAATTTCAAAAAGATTTGACATTACCAGGTATTGAACTAATAATTCTGGCTTATTTTCTATAGATTAATTTAGAATTTGTTTTATTTTCTATCTATCGAACAGTTAGAACCGGACAATGAGCAAGCCTTACAACATCAGACGTAACACTGCCGAGCACTAAGCTCCTAAGTTTGGATCTCCCTCTTGGAACAACTACAATTAAATCTATGTGCTTATCCTTGGCGTAACTTACAATTGCATCAGAAATTTTGATTGAGGCAATAATTTCGGTTTTAATTTTCACAATATCTTCTGTATCACTGTGTTTGTATATTTTTTCAGAAATCTTGCCAAGATATGATTCTGCTTGCTTCTTGAAATGAATTATATGGCTTGGAAGGTTTACGGTGTCCAAATCGGATTGTGTACGGACTACATAAACGACCACCAATATTGCGTTATAGTCTTGAGCAATTCTAGTTGCATAATCCACCGCTTTGTCTGCCGATTTACTGGATTCGTGTATGGCAACAAGAATTTTGGAAAATGTTTTCCTTTTGACTTCTATATTCATTTTTAATTCCAATTTTACATTACTGGCGGTATCTAAAAAGGAATTCTCCGAATATTCTAATTAACAAAAACGAATCTAAATACAAAACAGCATCATCATTTATGGCGGTCCATACAACCAGCATTTTAATTCGATGTTACTCAAGCATCTACAACTCAAAAGGCAAATATTATTGTCCATACATGTACATATTTTACTTCGCACTATCTTAGCAAGGTGGTAAGTCATTGAACGAGACGAAGCTAAGAGATTTGTTCGTTAGGTCCCTGGAGTCGGGTCGTATTTTAAATAATAATGGCGATTCAAGGTCATTTGTAAATCCCGGAGACGAAATAAGAATAAAGAAGGAAGCTTACTTTGGTCAGATTGATCTGGTAATAGCAGTTCTCTCTCGAACTAAAAAGCAATCTTTATCTTTTCTATACACTTGTCACAGTATTTCTCAACCAATGAGATTCCCCTCATATCATATTGTACAATCTTTGTAGGTACTTCATGACATATGGCACAATGCTCACCTACAAAACGTCTAATATACTCCTTTTTCCGATATTCGGACAATTTAGGATTCGCTAATTTTTTGCTGATGAATTTTAGTTTCTCTTCCGGATATACGATTGCCCTTATCGTGGGTTTAGGTTTTCTCAAGCTGACCTTACCTCGCGAATGACTCTACCTTGCCTACTTGGAGATAGAACTAGAATTTTCACATTTGAGCACCACATATTTTAATATAAATCCCACGTCTTTTATAGTTCCTGTTATTATCTACCTTTTCACTCGTTGGAGCAAGATACACAACAAAGTTTAATAGGTGTAGTTAATGGCTTTGCTTTTTCTGTTTTTTGCTCAGAACCACAATTTTCTTGTATCTAAACGAGTATGCCCAACCGTTATCCCTAATGACTTGATTTCTTCTATTTCGAGGACAAACTATTTCTAAAAGCGTTACTTGGTTTATACCTCAAAATATGACAACAAATAACGTAAAGCACAAATTAACAGCATAGTCCTTACATTAGAATCGATTAAAGATAAGTACCGACTATGTATATTTTAGAGGCAATCTTTGCTATTTAAACGACTTCTCCTTTTGCAAATCGGTCTCCAACACTGGTAATTCTTATTTTTGTCTTCTGTCCGGCCTTTGCGCCTGCAACAAAAATTACAAATCCTTGGACTCTAGCAATTCCGTCGCCTCTCCTACTTATTTCTGATATTTCAACTTCGTATTCCTTTCCCATTTCAACTGGTTTTGGGCCTGTGCCAAAACTCCGTCGATCTTCACGACCACTATCGTTGTTTCCACTGTAACTCATTGTTAAGATTAGATTTATTCTTTCCGTAATATGAATGAATAATACGACTGATTCTGTCTTTTTACTTCCATCTTGATAACATCAAAACTGCAAATTCATCTTAAGTTTTTATATTCATTTGGTTTGGAAATTATTAACCATCGGATATTATGATCCTGTATTTTCCTATGATCCAAATCAATTTGTTACCATTTCATAAGATAAAGCATCACAATACCTAATTGTTGCCAACAAAGAATATAGGAATAGGAATTGGAAATTGATTTGAATTTAAAAGGTTAAAGCGAGTGGAAACAAGAGTCAATTGAACAAAAATTCTGACAGATGTATTCAATGTCATAATACCAGAAAATATCATGTTTATGATAAAGAAGTATGCTTTTTGTCTAAAATGTACTTGCCATGTGTTTAACGAAAGAATAAAATACAATAGATGGATTCGTCCTCAATGATTCCAGTGCACGAAAACTTCAGAAAATTAGGCTTACAACCGTCACAAATAATTATTACCTTTATTACACTACACTGGTAATGAGACTAACCTTTGAAAGGTTAAAGATTATGGCTATGATTGGATTTGGCATTCTATTGATTATGATACTGTCGATTATTATCATCTTCAATTGAACTAATCTTGCCAACACGAAATCTCTCTTCACAGCAGGACGTCGAGGAAAATGAATATTATTGCGGCCAGTGAATCAAGCCCTTGGTTTATCAAACGAGACAGGTCAATGATCAAAAACTACAAGTTATCATTTCAATGAAATATGGATGATACTCAATTTGTTCTGGTGAGCATGGGTTTTCCAAAGGCGTGCCACTAAAATCATGTTGAACTAGAGATGTCTTATCCTTTTAAGATTTAGAAAAATTGAAGCAATAGATAATAGTATCTTGTTCATATGAGAGATTGGTTGATATCAAACCGCACCATACAGCACAACAAGTTCCCTGCTCTTATCATATCCTGTTTATTTTCGTTCGTAGTCATCTTCTTATCTAATCTGTCAGTTGAGTTAAACGGTCAATTGGATTTAGCCGATGTTTCCGCTGATCGTATTTCAATAAATGCATCGATAATTGAAGACCACGAAGGCACCTCCGATCCAAATCTCATCTACTATGATATTCAAAATTTTGATATCGGAATATCAAACCGCAGCGATCTGTGTCCGACAGGTAACTGTAACTATTCCTTCACAACTGAGAATAAAGAAGGATTTCGCCTAGACAATTCAAGTGGACGTATGTTACATGGTCTTTTGAAGGTCACAGGCGAAGGTGAATCGAAAATATTTCAAATTTATGGTTATTTTAGTAGCATCACTCCTAATGTAGAGAAACATGTGGCATCACAAGAAGCACTAGATGGCACAATTCAGTTTTACATAGGGGATGACGCCTTGGGGAAAGAATATCAGGTAAATGGTTCTCTAAACTGGAAAAGTGAAAAGAATGCTAACCTGTCTTTAACAGGTCGATTATAATAAGAATTCCTAAATCTATTGGACATACATTTTCGCACGAGAAAATTTTTTAATACTATTTGACTTATGATCATGGGCTTAAAGGAACATCCGATCCAAATTATCATGTGAAATAAAAAACAAATGGAGATAGGAAATCTATTCTTAACAACCCTCCAAGCAAAATTTCATGCAATCCTTTCGGTTTATCAGTAACCCACGCTCCCCTTTGTGGATCTTATCACCAGTTTTAGAATGGCAGTTAATTTTTTTATTAAATGCATTACAACAATTTGGAGACGAATAAGCCTTTACACAGTCTAATGTAAAGGTTATCGAGTGATTTACGATTTATTTGTAGAGGCACTAAAATTCAACATTTAGTTCTAGCCATATTTTGTGTAAAAATTCTTTACTTCCCTTAATTTGTGGACAGGTCGCAACCCTCATAAGGTTTATTTAAGTACTCCCTTATGTTACATGGATGACAACATCAAGCCTGTATGTTTTATTATTTGGAATCATTTTCATTTTAACAACAAATACGCTAGCGATGCAGTTTGGTCGTGTTTACGCCCCTCAATTTGCCGCTGTTCCATTCGATAACATACCTATCGCTAAAATCATTACTGATAGAGTTGAATACAAATTGGATCCTGACTTTTCGATTGATTATGGGGATGAAACTGTAATTGAAAAAAATCTTCAGGCAAAATCCGTAGAGAACATGATATTAGACAAGAAAATAAATGGTTCATCTCTAGAATTAGAATGTGATAGTAACGATAATTGCGGTACGAATCTGGCTCCCATGCTAACCAAGATCTATTTGGTTAGCGATTCTGAGACAGAGGATCTAATTGCGAATAATAACATTACCGCTCTTGATATAATAAGTAATGAGTGTGGGAATCTCACTACTCAAGATTGTGCAAATTTCAGTTTTACTGTACCAGATGACATAGCACCTCAAAGCTATAAACTTGTAGTTGAAATTTCTTTTGATGAAGCAAAATGGCTGTTTATTAATTCTGTACAGATATCAAACTAGTAAAAAATTGATTCTATGAAAGAATTTCCAACCTCACATCCCTGACAGTAATATGACCAGAGCCATTATTTCTAATCCAAAAATATGACTTTGTCTCGTAAAGGTTCCTATCGACCATCCATGGTTTCGGTGAACTATCAAATATGTTCATTACCTTATGAAATCCATTTCCATCCATATAGTCAATCTCCCCTATCTGATGCACCTTTCCAAACTCATCTTTAACCGTTTGTCGTAATCTCACAGCTTTATAATTTTCTAGATTCGTTGGAATTGGGCCTGACTTGTGTTGATCATGACAGTTGTGTGTTGGTTCTCTTTTTGCATCCCATCCTTTGGTATTGACGGCAAACCCATATCCACCAAATTTATTAGGATCTAAAGGAACGCCTCCTTCACATGACTGGCCTTGCTCATTATGTCTTGATCTCATTTTTAGTGAACAATTATCCTTCATACTCTTAAAGTGAGGAATCAGCACAACGGTAAGTATAGCATTGTAATTATTATAATGACTATATATTCTTCTTTTATCTCCTGCAATTGTACAATTGCCGTTACCATCTATTAAGCAAACAGTGTTACCATTGGCGCGAACTTCAAGTCTATCATCATCAGGGTCAAGTTTTCTAAAACTTCTGTTATGCCCATTGCTCCACTTTTCAGATACATTGAATACAGTCATCAAAATAGTCGCTACAATGAAGTATATTATCTTGATCATTTCTGTCTTTTAGTGGTGAACGGTAGATAAATGGATTAGATTTTACAAGGGGGTGGAATCTGGAAGCATAAATTAATGAAGGATGTATATATCATTAATGTGATGATTGAGACGATTTATGACCGACTATGCCAGTACAAATATTGATACTATCATTCAAAATTAAAACTTGGACAAACTTTATGTCCGCCTATAAGATTGGCAAGTATATTTTAATAATTACCAATGTATAGTATCGTAATTACCAATTAATAATAATATTCATTTTCCTAATATTTTCGGTTTATAATCTGGATGGATCAAAAAAGAGAAAAAGACCTTTTTTGCCAAGGTTTTAATGGTCCACCAGTAATATTGAATTATTATTAATGTCAGGTGATAGGTTGATTTTCCTTAGTCCTCTGCCAGATATCAGATATGATTTCGTATACAGTTTGGTTAACTGACCCGTTGAATTTTTCGCTCCATATTCTAGCTACGTACTCTCCTGGGGAAACTCTATTTTCTAACCTTTTATCGAGTATGTCAAGGAATCCTACATTGATACCCAAGTCAGACAAACCTTTTCGTGCAAAATCAAGTTGACTTCTTACAATATCTATGATGTTGAAATGAGTTTTGGCATTAAATCCATATCGAACAGATGCCATCCTCTCTTCCCTCAATGTAGGAAGCGGTCTTAATTCCCTTTCTTCATGAATAGCCCTACTCAAATAACCAATAAAAAACTCAACCATTGCCAGTAAGCTTTTTGGAGTGGGCTGAACAGACATGATTCTGGTTTCTACTCGATACGAATCTGTACCGATACGGATTCGCGCATCATCATGTCTTTCTTTCTCAAGTGTGAAATAATCTTTTGTGGTATTTTGTTCACGTGATGCGATATATTCGATGTAGTTTTCAACGCCGTCCAAGTATCTAGAAACTGCAGGGAATCCTGAATTCTGTTGTTCTGATTGATCATACAGATGAATTCTTGGTTCATGAAGAGAATATACTCTGCCGGCAAACAGTCTACTGTTCGCACCTAGTACGATTGCGGACGGTATTATGTTTAGAATATGGTTGAACATAATTGCAGTATTTTTTGGATTTTTTCCTTGTAGATGAAGATGATATCCCTGAATTGCAGTGGCTACATGAGCAGCGTTAAATTTGTTACCGTCAATTTCAACATTTGGAAGATTGTTCTGCCACGATGCCATCTTGTTATATCGTGGTTTATCAGTTATCATACCCTCTTTCATTATTTCAGGTGAGGGGTTGGCACCAAGAAATACTGGAATGACTTCTTTCTCTTTATACACTTTTTTTATGGATTTATCCAGATTTTCCATAAAATTTTCAAATACGATATTAAGATAGTCAAGGTTGTCCATGCCCACAGGAAACGTCTTGTACTCAAATTGACAGCGACCATACTCGTAATCTATCTCATAAATAGTACCCTCAAGTTCTTTTATTAATGGCTCTGCATTGACTGGGATAGATTTGTTGTCAAGTAAACATCCTTCTATCTCTACACCTATCCTGTAGTTTTCATCTGCTCTCCCAGCATCCTGGTGAACACGTTCTTTTAACTCTTGTATCTTTATTTCACTAGCACCGTTCAATTCAATTCTATTACTCTATATCATGTTTCTGGAGATTTAAGTCAATTAGTAAAAAGGATGGAATAATGTATGAATCTACTGCTAAGATATTGTTTTGTTCTTGTTAAATTCCAGATTTAATAAAAAAAGTTACCAGGATTCAATCCCTATTTTTCGAAAGGTCAGCTGGACTTTGATTTTTTATTTAGCAAAATCATGATTTCTAATTTCTCTATGAAGAGAACTTTTTGTTCTGTTGTTTGAAATTAATATTAGTTTTGTTCTAAAATATGACCAAGTTGCAATTAACTAGGCATTTTTTCTTTACTCAAAATTGCGTTGAGCAATTAGAAACAACTCATAAATACTGTCAGAGATTTCTCGGTCAGTCTTATTTTGAAGCTCTTCCCATTCTACTTTAATTCCATTCCAACCAGACGTATGCCATTGTCCTATGAACAATTGTTGTTCTAGCATTTTTTGATCAAACGGATAAAGATTTACGTAAAGATAAGGTGTTTCATATTGATTCTCTCCAGGAGAGATACCAACGCCAATCTGTTGATCCCTTTTCTCAGTAAACCACTCTAATGAGAAATCAAATCCATCTGGCCACAAATGCACATGGGTCAAACGCCCCCTTAATTTCATTCGAAACAATTTGAGACTATTGTTAGCCTTTTTTGCAAATGAGAGATAGTAAGATAAATCCTCACCACGCAAGCTTGTCAGAGCTTCAGTTTGTGGCATATCAAGTTCATATTTCGTAACAATTCGCTCCAATTTTTCCACTAGATTATGTTCAGTCAAGTCTACAAACGATGACTGTTCGTTATGGAAGTAAAGAAGTTGTCCAGTAATCAAGTGTATTGTAATTTCTGTTATATTGTTTAACACACCAGTAGTTATTTGATCATCATTTAAAAAGAGCGCATTGTGTCCATAATGTGGTAACTCTTCTATTAGTTGTGATTTTAGTATTGAAAGTATTTTGCAAACTTTCCGAAGTTCTTTGATTTTATCAAATATTGGAATGTATTCGTTCAATGTTTTTGTTGTCCTTCCTCTTTAAGATAATATGTTACCAGAAAAGAAATATATGAATTTCGATTCTCTCTGAATCTGATTAACCTTTCTGTTCGACGAATTTCTCAATCTCAAATGCAGTTAAAGTCATACCTGATGCTGTAGGCAATGGTTCATCTACAACTGTGTTAGTAAAGAGCGGAAGAATTGTATACAATGCAATAGAAATTGCGACTATAGCTATTATGACTAAAATAATAATTGTCCTTTTTTTCATAAATGCCATCTCTTATTATTAACTTGAGAGTTTTGCGCTACCAAACAGGGTCGAAAAGGCTTTGCACCATATAAGAACTGTATTGTATTTTGATAGATCTGTTCCGGCAGGAATTTCGTAATTCTGGTTTCCGATATTCCCTTTTAACCTCCCAAGATTCACAATATCCGATGCATCCTTACCTACAGATAGGTAAACATAGAGATCTGGTCCATTAGTAGTCTTTAGATTTTCCAGTCTTAGGAAAGTTCTACCATCTGCAAGGTTGATTACCTTGGTAATACCTTCGGCTTTGTGAAATCCATCTCCTGCATCAACGAAATTGCCCCTTAGGGCCATCGTATTGTTGGTCACCGTAGTCTCATTCATATTTTCACTAACTGTGGCATTCTGTTTCGAAAACTCATTCATTATCATCTCCTTTTCGTTTTGAGTCATATTCTTAGCCGCCTGAGCCCTTTGTTCCTCTGTCATATTCATAAATGCTTGAGGATCAGATAATGCGGCAAAAGTTGTCTGCGATCTCGTTACCATCATCAGTGAAGGCAATAAGGCCACAATAACTATAAGGCCAAGTATACTTCTAATATTTCTCTTCATAATTATTTTCACTTAAATTATAAAAATTTCTCTTAAAAAGATTTATCCAATTTATGTCCAAATTACGTCCACCAAACGCAAAATATGATGTCATATTAGCAAGTTTTACGGGTATGATTTCAGAAAAAGAGAGTGTGCTACTACATGACCCTTTGAAACCCATGCTGCCATACTGCCATCGATTCTAAAAAAGGATTTTGATGTATGCATGATCAAAATACCAAGGATTGATGCACCACACACTGCTGCAATCAAATATGCTATACCAATTTAGATATATTCTATCAATTTACTAGTAGTTCGATGTTTGGGAGTAATAACAAGAAATCTAGATGGAATCTAGAATATGAAGATACGATTTACAAGATTTATGATTGGAATAGAAATCTGGCTGCCTATTTCTATCCAAACTATGAGTTAGTAGAAACTGATGAGAGCGAAGATGAAATAATTGAAAAACTTAACCAAACACATCAAAATGTTAGAGGCGGAAATATCCTCTTTCCAATGATAAAATTGAATCTGCTAGATAAAGAGGAAGGAATAGACCTGGGTTATACCATTGCCGCCCTGGAACAAAATCTAGGACGAACTAAATTATGGAAGGAATGGTTACTGAGAAATAGTATTAAATTTGCGATAACTGGAAATACAGTATTTACTTCAAGAGAGGACAGGGATATGCTTTCAATTGCTCTTGAAATCGACTTAAACATAATACTTGGAGAAAAGCAAATCCTTGTAGTGTTAACTCCACTATTGGATGACCTACACGAAGCTTCTCTATTGTAGGAAAAATTTATTTTGTTTAAAGGTATTTTGGTTTTTCTACCACATTAAGTACGAAAATCCTATTAACGTTCTATGGATAGTTATCGTCAATTGGCAAAAAGTCTTGCATTAACTATTATTCTTGCAATTTTGGTCGCAGGAGTTGGATACATCTATCTGGGATTCATTAAAAGAGGAATTATTATTTTAGTTATTGGTATAGTACTTTGGATAGTTACATCTCTTCATATTCAGTATTCTTACATGTGGATATTAACCATCGCTTATTTGGTTTGGCAAATAATAGATGCATATATCCATTACAAGAAGTTGATATCTGGGCAAACACAGACCCCCAAATTTAAAAGATAATTCTCAGATGAGCTACAGTGAGTATTTAATAAAGGTCAAGTTATTGGATGATCTATTATCATGATTATTCACTTGTTACCCACTACTACTCCCATTAATCCAGAACGAGAATGAAATGTATTGGCGTGTTTCCAACCAGCGCTTTTTAGCAATTGAGCGTATTCGTCAATTGTTCGTTCCCTTCCAGTTGCCACACACATCATGTGAATATCAAAAATCTTTGAAAAATGCGGTATATCTGGTCCCGGAACCAAGTGTTCAGCGATGAGGACTGTTCCCTTCTTAGGTGACGCATCGTATATATTGGAGAGTATTTTAACGCATTCGTCGTCGGACCAATCATGTAGAATCATTTTCATTATATGGGCATCCGCAGCTGGAACCTCATTAAACATATTTCCAGCTATGTATTTGCATCTATCTTCTAAACCCATTTTCCCTGCCCATAAGAATTCCTTGTTCTTTATAGCTGACTGTAATTCCAATACAATGCCATCAAGGTGAGGATATTTCGCAAGTAAACTACAAAGCAAATGTCCTTGTCCCCCACCAACATCACACACACATTTTATATTCGAAAAATCATAGCGATCAAGTGCTTCTGATACCCACGTAGTTTGAATACTAGAATAGCTACTCATGGCTTCATCGAAAACTTTTCTATATGGCGGATTACTGTCGGTAAATTCAAATAGTTTTTTTCCATACTCACGTGGAAAAGCGTTTTGTTTCCCATCTTTAATCATATTATGTAAATGCTTCCAAAGTGCATAGTGCTCATGACCTTCTTCCAACAAAGCTATTCCTCTCAATGTCTGAGGATTGTCTCTTCTAAGAAACTCTCCTTCTCCAGTAATTGAAAAATCATGGTTTACACCCTCCCTCAATAGCCCAAGAGAACCAAGAGCCCTTAAGAGTCGGTATGCTAATTTATTATCAAGATTCAATTCCTTTGCAATGTCAGAAGCATATTTGGGATTCGATGTTACACAATCAAAGACACCTAGCTTTACACCCACATAAAGTACCTGGCTCCTCCACCGTCCGAATATTATGTCTAATGTTTTTTCATACTTTGACATTTCAATTCATCTAATATTGTCATGAACCACAAAGATTTAAGGTATAGTGCCATCTCGTTCTCATCACGAGGCTCTATTGTGGTAATTTCTAGTCTTGATTTCGGTATAATTATCAAGTTTTTTTCTGTCTTAATTGCTTTCTTGATTTATTATGATTCAGTGATTTTCTTGTAATCTAAAGAAAATCAAAGTGAATGTTTTATTTATTCATGTTATCATTTCGACACATTATCATCACTTTCATCGTAATCCAACTTCTCATCAATTTTTCTTTGCAATTCTTTATAGCGTTCATACTTTACGAGTTGACAAAATAAGATAATTGTTTGACTTGCATCATGTTATCAGGATTGATATTATAATTAGTATTGGTCTAGCTTGTAGCATGGGGAAATGTATTTTCAAAATTTCATACTTCAGATGAAAGTTTATTTTGACATTCTGGAGAATGCCTCTTCTGCGGCTTTTTTCATTTCTTCTTCTGAAAGGTCTTTTATGTGGGTGGCTATATTCCACTGGTGGCCAAAGGGGTCTTCCAGTCGACCATGACGGTCACCCCAAAACTGATCTGTAACCTGATCTAAAACCTTCGCGCCAGCAGATACTGCTTTTTCAAACGTCGCATCAACATCTGCTACATACATATACAATGACACAGGGCTCCCACCAATCGTCTTTGGTGAGAGATTTTTCATCTCTGGAAATTCGTCAGATAACATGAAGACAGAATCGCCAATCTTTAATTCAGCGTGTGCAGTCTTACCATCTGGGGTTTTCATGTGGCCACGTTCTTCAGCACCAAACGCTTTTTTATAAAATTCTATCGCGGCCTCTCCGCCTTTCACTGTGATGTAAGGAGTTATTGAATGATAATCTCTTGGAATTTTTACTTGACTCATGTTCACTGTTAGCTTTCATATTATTTATTTTTTCTGCAAGCGATCTCCTTTTTCAATAGGTTTTGACAATATCAACCTGAAACATATAGCAACCTGAAACATAATCACACAATAACAAATTGATACATTTGTAAAGGTCAGACGTCGATACCTAAAACACTATCGGTTTGCCCAATTCTAGCTTTTTTCTCATGATATTTACTTTTTAGTATTTTATTTTATCTTTTATAAAACTCAAAATCATCCCTGCTATTTTTTTCAGCCTCATTTACTCCCCATAAAAACTCCACATAGTGCTGCGCAAATATAGTTACAAGGAATCTAAACAGATCTTCTGTAGTTTTGAATCCGTATTTTTCCTTCAGCCTGTCGATGTTCTCTTTATCCTTTGAACTAAGTTTAAGACGAATTTCTTTCATTTTTGTTCACTTATTATGCGTTATCTTTTTAATAATTTTCTACTAATTAGGGGGCCATTATTCCCAAGTTTCAAACTCATTTAAAAGTTGTGCTGGTGTACGTTTGCAATTTTCTTCTTTCAGATGTTCATCCCGTACTTCGGGTAACTTTGCCACCTTGTCAATATTTCTCCTTTCTATTCTCAACTGTAAAATACAGCTTGGCACTAAAGTCTGGTGGATTAGACTCAAAAGTCTGCTTATATTAGGCCAAAGCTAATTTTGATACTGTGCAAGCCATAACTTTCAACTATTACCATGATTAAATCGCGAAAAGGTTGCTTCGCATAGCATTGCTAGATTAGCTAAAATCAAGCTGATAGAAGTAAGAATACCATTCATCAGGGAGAGTTCAAATTAAATTAGTATCAAAAGTTAGAAACCGGTCAATGCCAGGTGTATATAATTATTTGAATCAGTGACTTTTAATGTATCACATCTTTTTAGAGGAAAACTGGATAATTGGTCCTGATTGCAGACTGGGCACAAATAATTAGTTCCAAGAATCTTCTGCAGCCATGATTTATCCAGACAAGTTGCATTCCAAAGACATTCATCGCAAATTAGGAATATTCTTTCATCGTACTCTTGATTTTGGGTGTGGTTCAGCATCATTTTAATCGAAGCCGTATAATAATTTTGGATTTTCTTATATTTAATCTTCGATTACTTCAGTTAAGGGATGTACAACTCTGCTGCTTCCATGCCTTATTATAGACACTATGTGGTTTGGAAATGGATTTTGGTGTCCGGAAAATCCAAAAAATCGCTCAAGGATTTTATATCATACAGAAGAATAATGAAAGCAAAATTGAACAGTAATACATGTAGTCATTGGGCCTGTAATAAAGCAGATAATACCTGCGTAGGATGTGGTGCTATAATTTGTCCGATTTGTCTAAAAGAACCTGCAAATTGCAAATGTGAAAATAAAGATATTTGTTGCGCGTCATGATTTAGTGTTCGACTTTGTCATCTATTGCAAAAGATCGGGATTTGAAACCTTGTATGTGGTAGGTTTCTAATTCATACTATATCTTTTAGTTTTTTGGTTCTAGTAACCTCGCTAAAATTATGAAAGATAACAAGGTTATTGTACCATGAGGCTAGTCCCTTGTGAATCAAATTTGACTCAAAAATTTAGTCCACTTTCGATCGCCTAAAATAATTTCAGGCTAAATGATAATGATTTTGGTAAAGTTGATGACCAGCAAGACATTAGTATTGTGCTAAATCTTTTGGTATCCACAAGGAGAATGGGAGCCACCACGATCCACGATTTCGCTCAGCGCTTGTTGTACTCGTCGTGGCGGCGAAACCAGAATCCCGTTTCGTTGCGTCCCTTGGGAGCACGGTCGAGCCACTGGTACATTCCCCAGAGCACGTCGAGTCCGCGTGCATAGGTGGAATAGGTGTGGTACACAGCACCTTCCTCGAGCACGAACGCACTCATGCCCGGTCTCTCGCGGGTGTAAGTGGCCACGTCGGTTCCGGTCATGGCCGCGACCTCCGCGATTGGATCTTGGTCGTTGCGCGACTGCCACTTTCGAGCTGCCTTACCTGCGAGAAGATCAAGGGTGGCCGCCTCGCGCCGGTAGTTGTATTCAATGCCACCCTTGTGCTGTTGCTCCTCACTGAACCAGACGTTCAAGTCAAAGTTAAAATCGCTGTCAAGCGACGATGCCCAAGGGAACGTCCACCCCATCCGGCGCTTATACGCCTGCAGTTTTGCGAGAGGCGCTCGTGACACAGCTGAAAGTGTAATGTCGTGGTTGGCCAGGTGGACTACCAAGCCGTCGAAGCCGTCGGCGATGGCCGAGCAGGCCGGACACCCCGCCGAATAGTCTGGGCCGAACATAAAATGATACACGAGGAGCTGTGAGCGACCTCCGAAGAGGTCTGCCAAAGAGGCGTTGCCCCCATCGGTCTTAAATCGATACTCTTTGTCGATTCGAACCCACGGCAGTTTTTGCCGTTGCAGGGCAACATCGTCGCTGCGCCGCGTGAGCTCTTTTTCAGCCTCTAGCAGCTTTAGTCGCGCTGCTAGCCATTTTTTACGTGTTCCAGTTTCATGTTTCATCAAGCTCATCTCCAAAATTCTTGGAAGCTCCCAATGCATCTGCATGTCCAATAATCATACAGTTACCATTATCTTTTATCACGTATGGAGCGTTACCATTGGCAATTATTTTACAATTATCATCTCCTAGATACGACTCTCTGAAAGTTGCGTTATGGTCATTATTCCATGTTTCAGATATATCTAATATTACCATTAAAGTATAATGTCTCGTATTGCATATATTAGTTTGATACTGCTTTCACTTCCTTTCCTGTGACCAAGGAACCATGCTTGTCAAGATAATCAATTGATAAGTTCGAAGCCGTCGGTTGTTTATGATATGGAAAGATTTTAATCATGCTCAAATAATATTCATTGGTTTTATTGACGCTGGAAGACAAAGACATCATTCAAGTTGACGCAACTGTAATTATAGGTGTTATGATACTTCTTACACTCTCAATAGGATTCGATTCATCTATTAATGCTCAGAAACAAGAGAATCTTACCAGATTAATGATTACATTGGCAATAATAGCCCCTTTCACAGCATCAGCAGTTCTAGCAATCCTGACAAACCTGACGAGTAAGTATGCAGAACAACTTAAGAAAACATCCATATTAATAATGGCTGTTGGATTTGGTTACTTGATTTTTGTAATTGTTGCTTTTATGGCGTCATTATATTACCTAATATGATTAGATAGCACTTATATTGTAGCGTTACTAACTCTAGTATCTACATTTCGGGGCGTCGATATCCGTGACGCTATTGATTCTAAAATGGGATTTTGAATGTAAAATTAACTGGTAATCTTCGACGTTTTTGAAATGTCTACTTCATCGGGATTTGAACCTTGCATGGAATAGAGTTCTATTACTTAGTATTTAGCTACTTGCTCCACCAAGGTTTTATCGTCCAAATTACTTGCGTATAATACACGAGTTTTAGGAGTCGAGACGA
>JAHEZK010000035.1 GCA_023251115.1 Nitrosomicrobium frigidum (SeqCode)
TTTATTGTCACACAATAAGGTATTCAGGATAGATAGAAAAATTTTTCTAACGACGCTCTCAATTTGTAGAATAATCGGGGAAAACACTATCAACTGATTAGAACAGGAAACTCAAATTTCAATGGAGAAGGGACGAAAAGATTATCGAAATCAACACCTGTTACTTCAAGAGATACCATATAATTCCCGGGAGAAAAAATTTTACCGATAACCTTGATTGGACTACTAAAATCAGCTACATAATTTGCTGAGAGGGTGTCGAAATTTGCATTAACCCGATACCGAATTATTTATTTCAATAAAGTTCCGCATTCCCGGCAATTCTCATCGGTTACCTTATTCACAGCTCCACAATTTGGATTAGGACAAACTTTATTTTCATGAATGAACCCTTTCTCGATTTCTTTAAGATTCTTTTCTGGCGCCAATTTGCTGAAGACTATTTCCAACATAGCCTCTGCTATTGCCGTAAACAAAATCATGGAGCTTGGACTCACTGCCAACCTAGGATCGCCCTTATCATCCAATCCTACATTAAATGACAGACTTCTTGCTTCGCCTTCTACAAGTCCAGAATCTGGCAAGACATCTTTGTAAATTTGTGTATATTTTATGGATATTAATCTGGCCAAAGCATATCCAAATGGGTATATATCTTGCATTCTTTTCCAAAGTAGCTCATGTTCCACCATTTATGATCATTCCTCTAAACTTAAACCAACTTTTAAAGGGATTGCAATTATCACGTCTTATGATTACACTAAATCTTATCCAAATCTCGCTGCTTTCGGCCCGAATCAACTTATTTTAATGGGTTTAGTCATTGTTCTTTTGCTTTACAGATACATTAGCAAAATCAAATTCGGTGCATTTGAAATTGAATTTAAGGCCGTCATGGATAGATTGAACAGAGCAAGTCGTACGATTGATGCGAGACAAGTAGATACTCGAAGTGAAGAATTAACAGAAGCTAAAAAGAACATAGATGAGGCCAGAGGAATGTTAGAACTGATGAAAATCAAATACGATTACGACTAGAAAAACATAATCTTATCATCGTCGTAACAAAAATTATGCATAATCAGATGTTTTATTAGATTCTAATATTTTTAAGAGTGAAGAACAAAAGCCAGCATAAAATCGCATTGCTTAAGCGCTGTAAATAATATAAATTACCATTTATTTGCTAGACTGACATGGAAAAGATTATCAAAATAATTGTCTGTTTTCTATTTGCAACTGGCACCATTTTAATTCCGAATTTGCTACAAGCAAACGCTGATGGTATATTCGAAGAAAATTTACCCCCCGCTACAGTGGGCAATAGAGTAGCAAGTCTCTATACAAAAATTAGCCCGCCAATATTGACATCTGATACCATACAAAATGCATTTTTGCAATTAAAATTATTTGATTCAAAGACTGGAAAGAACATTACCAATGTCAATTATTTCTTAACCGTTTACAAGGGTGACAAACTCCTACTCCGAGAATTATTTTATTCCAAAGATGGTCCACTTACCTTAAAATTTGAGCCAAGTGAAGGCCCGGTTAATGTATATGGTAGTACGGAACTTTTTTTGGGCGGATGGTCAAGTGACACTGGACAAATTACAGTGACCGGGCCTATCCTCTCACAAGGAGGTCTTTATCACTTTGCCATAGAAATCTTTGGGATTGACAATGTTAGAAACATCTTTAAACCTGAAAACGCTCCCAGGTTTGATTCCTACCTCAGTATTGGTGACGTCTCTACAGCGAACTTGACATTTAGTAATAAAAACTATAACAGCACACTAATCTCATATTATGACAAAATCCAAAATTTCACTTTTGAACCTAAAAATCTGGAAGCAAAATGGTCTATGCCATTCAACTGGAATGTGTCAAGAATAAAATCACAGAATATTTTTGTTCATGAAGAAATCAAGTTTCCAAAATCATTCAGCGAGTTTTCAAATTCTTCTATATTTAATGGAACTGTAAATGGACAATCATTGGTAGGTAGATCGCTTGCAATAGATCCCTTTACTTCGGAAAAGGCACTAATAATTCATTTTCTACTGAACAAAAATGATATCGTTAAAATGGCTGAAAATAAAAATGCATTGGCTGTTAGTAATGATTCCATGAAATTTACTATTCGTCCGTTAAAAAATCAAACCCAGAAAACATCTTTTGAGGTGGTAACAGACACAGGAGCAATACATGCATTGTTAGGATGGAATCCAAACCCCCCAGTAGTTGGAAAAAATACTCTGAACATTAATTTCAGTGACGCATTAAATGGTAATCGATTGAACGCCGATGTAAACTACGATTTGAATATTCGTACGAAGGATGGACAAGAAATTGTGAAAAGTAATAATATTACAGCCATAAATGGGATTTCAAACCAGACATTATCATTCCTTTCCAAAGGATTGTTTAATCTAGAAGTTAAGGTAAATTCGCTAAAATTTGCTAACCAAACTAACCTTGACACAACTCGAAACGGTATTGCAAGGGGATTTGTTGTAATACCATGATTACTGTTTTGAATCCGCAGGGACGACATATACGTCCGATACAAAATATTTAGAGTCAATTCCAAAAAATGGAATAGTTTGTAGTTGTTTGATACTAATTGACCCAAGTCTAATAGTTGAAAACTATCACGATCTCTATTGATTTAATTTGATTTGATTTTATTTAGTATGGTTTTATTTAATTTAGTCTAGTTTAATTTAATCAGTGATCCATATTTTTCACACCCTTATTTCTTTCAATATGATCCAATACATCCTCATATTGCGCATCAAATGGTTTGGTGGAAATCGACAGATGTTCAATCTTTGCAAAGGACTTTACTATACTCTTTGCCGCAAGAGGTTGTGGCAAGGTTTTGTCTGAAATCTCACCGTAAAATCCAATAGCGTCTATATTTCTATCCGAAGCTAATCCCAAGATAAGACCATTAAACCAAGTTATTGTGGTAAACTCGGACCCTAGGGTGTCCACGTTAGAACTTTGAAGAATTTCCATCAATTCAGAGTTGGTTGCGACACCTACAACTCTGGGTTCTCCTGTAATCATCTCATTTAATGAGCCACCTGCAGTATAGAGTCTTTTTACAGGGCCAATTGAGGTACAAAAATCAAGAAATGTATTACACAAGTCGAGAAGTTCTCTATGGTCTTCCGGCTGTGCCTCCCCGGTGAGAATCAATAGTTTTTCTCTTTTTGCAAAATAAATTTTGTAAGTGTCCTTTGCCGATGCTACAATACCACCCTTGACATTAACCCACGGTTTAGGATTTGAAATAATATTTGCAATATGTTCAGTTTCTAGGTTACTTGCCAAAAATGAAGATACCAATCCACCAACTCTACCCATATCAGGGAGAGAAGCAAATATCGTAAAGGAATCTACTTTCTTTTTTACCAGAATATCTAGAATTACCATTTTGCATTTATTCTCCATATGCCTACCTTGGCAAAGACTTTGGTTAATATTTTCAAAATAAAGAGTTTAGAGTTTGTCTTCTTCTTCTACTAAATTATCTACGGGTTCTCCCCCAGGCAATGGTGCATTCTTATCGACTTTAAATTTGAAAAGCTCGTCCCAGTCCATTCCCAAAATAACGTTTCTGCCTACCGCAATGATTTTTGATTTAGGAACATCGAACCTATAATTACGTTCGCCAAAGATAATGATCGTGTCATCAGTTTCCTTCATCACATGTCCAACATGATCTTCATTTGCTATCCGCACTCCTTTATTGAAGAGCGTCTTGGCATATTCTTTCATATATGTTTTCAAATCAGTGGTTCCATCAGAACCCCAAGGATCTACGTACTTACTTGTAGGCAGTGGTGCATCCCTGTCGACAAAGTATTTTTTAGCAATTTCATCAAATTTTAATCCTACCAACACATTTTTGCTTACGGTCTGAATTTCCGATAGTGGTATGTCGTATCTTTCCTTCCCATCTCCAAACACAACGATTTTGTCATCAGTTTCTCTTACAACATAGCCAACATGAGGTGCATCTAGTGCAATTACTGCCCTATTGAAATATTTTCCCGATGTCATATGTTATTTTCAATATCTACTGTGCTGTATATTAATAAATAGTTACAAAGACGTATTCAGGCTGTTACGGCTACTCAAGATGTGAATAACGGATTTTGAATTTCTGTACTTTCTTTATTAGACTCTGTTAGATATTATAGTTTGTTTTAGCGATTGATGCGTTCCAATTTAAATTCAGCACAAATGCTAATATATCCAATTGTACTCATTACATATAACAAGAAAACAATTGAGCGTTCCTTTAACGTCTCTAAAAAAGAATAAACAACGCGTCCCCGCCCTAGATGAAGCGGCGTTGGAAAAATTAAGGAAATACTATAGATTTGAAAAAAAAGAGGAATTACTCGAATTTTTGAAGATACAATGTATGCACGATTAGTAATCATTAATTTTTTCTCCAAGCTCAACTTTTCATTATAATTTTTTGAAATACTTAAGTGCGATTAGATATTTTAATGTGGTATGGAAAAGGCAAAAGAAAAAAGATATCCACATTACGATGATGAAACTTTAGAAAAGATGAAAAGATACTACAAGATTGATAATCAAGACGAACTTTTGCGATTCATAAAGACTCATGGACTGAAGAATTATGATTTTGAACTAGAAAACTCATGAGGAATGTTTAGTAATGGAATTGGAATTTTGTTATTAGGGTAGAGTTATTTGTATTTCTTAGACCTCATATCACAAATAAACACATCACAAATAAACACAGGCTTTTTAATCCAAGATTTCGCAGTGGTAATGATTGTAGCTGCTGTTATGGTATTTGTTACGCACAAACTAAAACAGCCGATGGTAATTGGATATTTATTAGCAGGGATGGTAATTGGACCATTTACTCCTCCATTTAGTCTGATACACGAAGTGGGCACAATCAATACGCTAGCTGAGCTTGGAATAATCATACTTTTGTTTGTAATAGGAACGGAATTTCCTATTACTAAGCTAAAATCTGTTGGAAGGGTTTCAATGATTGTGGGTATTGCAGAATCACTGGGAACTTTGTTAATTACGTTCTTCGTATCACAAACACTTGGATTTTCGCAATTTGACTCGATGTTTCTGGCACTGGCTATGTCTGTTACTAGTACTGTGGTTACAGTAAAGATATTAGAAGAATTGAACATGATAAATGAAAAATCGAGTGTATTGATTATGGGTATCCTAATAGTTGAAGATGTTATAGTCATTACCACTTTAGGTATTCTACAATCTCTGGCCTTGACAGCTGCAGTATCATTTGTCCACGTAATAGTTTCGGTAGCAATAGTAGTGGGATTCATCGCGGGTATTCTAATCTTAGGTTCGAGATATCTACCTCCATTGATAGACAAGCTGGCTAGAAAAACTGATTATTCTGTATTGATTATTGTTATACTTGGTCTGGCATTTGGTTTATCTTTTGGTGCAATTGAGCTTGGATTATCACCGGTTATAGGCGCATTTTTAGCCGGTGTGCTCGTAGCCGAATCAAATAGTGCCGGAATAGCACGGGTCATAACTATTCCTCTTCGAGACGTGTTTGCAGCGTTATTCTTTGTATCAGTAGGTGCCCTTGTGGATGTGTCAAAAATTCCTCTTTTTATCATTCCAGCTTTAATCCTTATTGTCACGTCATTTATGGCAAAAATGTTGATTATTATCCCTGTCTTAATCAAAGCAGGATACGACACTACGACGGCCGTTAGAACAGGTCTTGGGTTGTCATCGGCGAGGGGCGAAATGTCATTGATAGTTGGAAAAGGTGGTCAGGATGTAGGCGCTGTCTCGTCATATGTTCTTCCTATCTTGGGAGTTGTAACAATTGTTACCACTTTTGTTACCCCTTATATATTGAAAATGGGGGCTAAACTGAACATATCATCGGGTTCGAACCCTGACAAGAATTAATCGGAATCGAAATCTAGTATCATCAATGCATTAATCTTGAATTCATAAAGCGTTGCAGAGTAGTGTAACGAATGATTTAGGAATGATTTAGGATACCGACAACTCTTACGGTGTGTTCATTTGGTGGAATAAATATGTTAGTAGTGATAGTTTTGCCATTTTTTGTAATCTGCTCATTCTGTACTCCCAAATTGTCCAAAAATATCGTTACATTGTGACTGTTATCTAACTGTGGTATCTTTAAGGTGATGATACCTCCCAGTGGATTATAGTGATCAGCGGTAAAAGATATGCTATCCGTTGACTCATTATATCCGAAATCGCTTATCTTTGCGACACTCTCCAATCCATATGGCAAAAACTTTCCATTACCCAAGTCAAGAGTGTTAATTGGAGAGTTTGGATTAAATCCTGCACAACTGAAATAATTTGCATTACTCGCTATAGCATAATCCGGCCTTGCTGAAAAATGCTTTATCTCTCCCGGATTTAGTGTTGAGATAGTATTAGATTTAATGGAGTCAATTTGGCTTCCATTCTTGTCATGAACTGATGCAAAAACATTAATGTTCTTCACTACAACATTGCCTACGTTCTTCAGTGTTCCGACAAGTTCCTTGTTTTGGCCTACTGGAAAGTTGGAATAGTTTTGCACGATGACATTGTAATAAGGCTCATCTCCATTTTTCATTTCAAGTAAATACGGTTTACCTAATACATCATGGTCGTCACTAATCTTGAATTTAAAGGGAGATTCCTTTCCTGGAAAAATAATTTTACTAAATGTAGTATCCCGTAATGTGGCTTTTGAACCATCAATTTTATTATGGACATCTAATCCTACTGTGACCTGTTCTGAAGTTGTGCCAAGATTTGTTACAACTCCTATGACATTTAATTTGCCATTAGAATCAACAAAGGAGGTTCCGGAAGAAATTTCGATATCCGCCCCATAAACAAAACTAAGGTTAAACTGGCAAATATACGCAGTAAACAAAAAAGAAACCAGACTTATTAGGATTAAATTCACAATAGTAAATACTCGAAGGGAAAATAAATATCATTACTAAATGAAACGTATAACATCCTTAAGAAATCAAAATATCTAGATTTTCGGACTAGATATTTTGTCAAACGGTTTCATTACTTCCGGGAGTTTTTCTATCAGATCCGTGGCTACTAAATGAAGACCAACCTGTTCGGTTGCTGCAGTGGCAGCCATCCCATTGAAATAAACTGCAAGAGCAGACGCATCAAAAGGTGAGTTCATCTTTGAATAAAGCGCGGCTACGAGACCCGCAAGTACATCTCCGGTTCCTCCAACAGTCATAGCAGGAGTACTCCTTTTTATTGATGCAACTTTTCCTGTCGGGTCAGCGATAATATTTAACCATCCCTTTAGTAATACAGTAATCTTATACTTTGTAGCCATTCTTGAAACGGTTGATATAGTTTGTTCTTTGTTGATTCCCACATCTTCATCAAAAATTCTTTTGAATTCACCTGCATGTGGTGTTACTATGGTATCAGTTTCTGTAATTTCTTTAACAACTTGCGGAATTAGAGATGAAGCATCAAGTACTAGTTTTATTCCCTTTTCCTTAAGTTTCTTGATAAGTGAGTTTAACGCTTCAGCCTTGGATATTGTCATCCCCATTCCAATTGTCGCAGTGTTAGGTATCTTTGGTAGACCCATAACCAAACGATTTGCAGATCCAACTGTAAGAGAGTTATCTACCATCGGCAATGCAATGAGATTTGGCGAATGGGATCTTATTGCATTGATAATAGTTTTAGGAACCGCGGTATAAACCAAGTCAGCGCCAGCACGCAGTGCAGTTAATGATGTCAACAACGGAGCACCATGATACAAACTACTACCGCCTACGACAAGCACTATCCCATTATCCCCTTTCCTACAATTTTCATATCGAGGCGTTAGCCGGTTAACAACATAGTCCCGTGTCACAGGAATTAATTCAGTCAATGTTTACTATGGTATGTTACGCCTTTGCCAAAAACCTTCCTAAATGCATGAGAATTTGACTGATAAATGAAATTCACTATTATCCATCTGGTTTGCCTTACCATAGATTTACAGAAAAGTCAGTAGATAGCGAAATTGAATTGATTAAATTATTCGATGTCGGGAATTTCAAATGTTATTGAATGACTAATTTAATCAGCATTCAGCAGTTTTGCGACTAGATTTGATGAGTGAATTATTCTATAAACTGAAACCATCGCTTGCTTTTCTTTTGAAGAGATCCAACAATAGGTATGCTCTTTCCACATTGTTTGCAACAATTTCTATCATCCAAGTTCCATCCCTCAATATTGAATCCATATCTTTGAATTACTAAATTATTACATTCAGGGCAGTAAGTGCTTTCCAACCTATGACCTGGGACATTGCCAATGTAAGCATAGTTCAAACCAGCTTGTTTAGCTATTTCATAATGTTTTTCCAGAGTCAACACAGGAGTTGATTCAAACTCCATCATCTTGTAGTCTGGGTGAAATCGCAAAAAATGGACCGGAGTGTCAGGTCCTAGCTCATCATAAACAAACTTGCAAAGCTGTCGTGCAGAATCCAATTTGTCACCAACTTGAGGAACGATAAGATCAGTTATCTCTATATGAATATCAGTTTTTGATTTTATTTCCTTTAGAGTTGAAAATATCGGGTCTGAATTAGGAATTCCTATGTAGCGTCTTACAAATTCTTGATTTCCACTACCCTTGAAATCAACAGTAATGCAATCCAAAAATTTCGACATCATATTAACTGATTCAGGGGTATCATATCCGTTAGACACAAAAATGTTAAAAATTCCTTTCTTATGTGCTTCAATACCACAGTCCTTTGCAAATTCCATAAAAATTGATGGCTCATTATAAGTATAGGCGATACCCTGTGCACCGTAAAGTTGTGCCTTTTCCACAACCTCTGACGGAGTCATTTCGGTTCCTTCTATTTTTCTTCTCTGAGAGATGTCAAAGTTTTGACAGTATTTACAAAGCCAATTGCATCCTGTCGTAGCAATTGAATATATTGATGAGCCGGGGTTGTAATGAATAACAGGTTTCTTCTCAATCGGGTCTACATGTCCTGCAATTACCCTTCCGTAGACATATAGCCACAATTTCTTGTGATTAACACCTCTAATTCCACAAAGGCCTATTTTTCCTTCGGGAATTTCACATTTTCTGGCGCAGGCAGTACATCGAATTCTTCCATTTTGTAACTCTGAGAACAGCTCAGCTTCTTTACCAATTATTTCCACAGACGCCATCATAATCATAAGAGGCAAAGAACTTTATAAATCAGACTAGAGCAGGTAGACGAGATTCTAATAATATCCACTACATGGCAAAATGTATATCATGGCAATATCCAGTTTTTTGCTCGGAGACAAATTCCACTTGAAATGTTTCCTTTAGGATCAACATCATAGAGTCCATACTAAAGACTATAAGATAGCGAGCATAAGTTTTATATAAAGAAAATAATCCAATTTTCTATCGCTCCGATGGTGTAGGCCGGTTAAGCATTTCGCCCTCTCGAGGCGACGATCCCGGGTTCAAATCCCGGTCGGAGCATTGAAACTACAAGATTCTGCAGTCCGGTAAAATCTCTTCATCTACACTTGATTTTACTCAAGAGTTATAGGGGGACTACCAATGTCATCATTATCTTGTAGCACTTGAAATGACAGGTGTGCAAAGATATGATTCTTGCTTCTAACCTAATTCTGTATTTTTTTTAAAGAACTAACGACTTGGCACTATTGTTTTTTTTCCGGATTATTACCGAATGCCCTTCTTTGACATGGTAATAGTAATGAAGTTTAGACAATTCATCAATACTGGCATCGGAGAAGTAATTTTCATTGTATCTAGCCAAAATTATTTTGCAGTCTTGACAGTAGATCTCTTTAAATGACACTCCTTACATTTAGCATTTTCAGACCCTTTTTATTTAACTATTTTCTTTCCTCTAGCGTCAGAGTTGTCTCTTGTTTTTTATTTTCATTAAACCTCATGTTACTGAGTTTATAATAAATTACTTCACCGCGTCTTTCAACCACTGCAGCTATTGCACTTTTCCCCATTGTTTCTATCTCACGTACATTTTTTGAGAGCTCACCGACATTGACATTAACTCCTTCATTAACGCAAAAGACGACAAATTTTGCTTGTTTCTTTTCATATCCACCTCTTTCGTACACTCTGAAATCTACACCAAATCCAAACCCTTCCTTCGCAACGTATCCCCTGCTCCTTAAGTCTCTATATACCAAAAATTTTGTAACGATATCCTTATCATATTTTAATACGTGTTTGAGAAGATCGCTAAAGTTGACCACACTCCCATTTGTTATGATTAACTTGTTAAGGTAGAGAAGATAGAGAGCTTCGTAAGTTTCTAACAAATAATTATTATCGTCTTTGTCGCCAAATCCTTTATTGCGAAGCTGATCTTGAGATCTTGAATCTTCAATCTTTATCAAGTATTTTCTTGTTAAGACCCCCTCGATTACATTTTGGAATTCACCGTTTTGATCTGCTTCTGAAGACATAACGATTAAATCACTCTGAAAGAGGCATTTAAGTATTAAAACAGGTTATGAATTGTGAAAGGAGTTAACTATAGAGAAACTAAAGGAATGCCCTATGTAAGGAGAGAATACATTTCTGGGAAACCTCAGCTTAAAATTGCAAGGTTTTCGTCAGGGCAATCTAAAGCAGATTATGATTATAAGCTTGAATTAATTGTTAGTGAGAAAATGCAGATTAGACACAATGCTCTTGAGGCAGCAAGGCTGGCTGCAAACAAGAGAATGGCCCAAGCAGGAGATATGAGTTTTTTTTCTAGGCTTACTGTTTATCCTCACTTGGTTCTGCGTGAAAATAAAATGATTGCTACTGCTGGTGCAGACAGATTGCAGGAGGGAATGAGGAGAGCATTTGGCAAGGCCACCGGGCTTGCTGCCAGGGTAAAGCCAGATCAGTCAATATTTGAAGCGTATGTATCAAAGGAAAACCTCCTGCTAGCAAAGCAAGGTTTCAAAGTTGCATCAAGCAAATTAGGCTGTCCGACAAGTGTTAAGATAACTTCACTAAAAAGCCAGAGCGTTCAGGACAATTAATATCGGATATAAAGCCCCTGACGCATATCAAGATTTATTTTGATTGTGCAGTACTCTTTATGTGATTTTCAATATATTATGGTCCGCCCATATTTCGCTATTCAAAGTCGACATCGCTTGCAATGTAAATGAATTACTATGATTTGGTAAAATATAGAATAGTTAAATAAAAATCATTTCAAATTTGAGGAACGAGAATCAAGAAATTACCATTTTAACTTCCTAAAGCATGGTACGTCCGTACCACTTACATAGAAATCAGACATTACAACCTAAAAAATGGCGATGAAATTTTAGTGCGTAGTGCATGATTGAATATGTAAGATTTTTTTTAAATTAGCTCTTTCTGGCTTGCAAATATTTAATGGAAAGGCAATTATATGCTATAGGACAATAAGTAATATGGCAAGTATGAAAAAAGACTTTATTGTAGCACGTATAGAGGCTGCACAGGATGGAGGTCCTTATGTCTACGTTGGTTTCAGTGACCCTAATGATTACAAAACCGATAAACCAATGAATCCATTAGGTTCAAATGTTATGGCATTTTCGTCGCCAGAAGACATGATGAAAAATCTTCCAAAAGCTATGGGGAATATCTCTAGAATGATGTCCGGTGGAGGTGTTAGTGATTCTCCAACATTCAAAATCAGTGTAAGGGAGTACGAAGATATTGGAATTAGAGTGGGCGATAGAGTTACAATAGAAATTCGAAAGTCAGACACCAATCTATACACCTAGCCATACCTCTGGAAAAGTTGCAATTCTGCCAACTGTCCTAAAAGTAGGAGAAAAGTTTATCCTACTAGTACTTAAAAGCCATACTTGGAAATAGATGCTCAGATCTATATCAGACCTTGATGATATTCAATATTATGGAAAGAAAGTCTTAGTAAGAGTAGACTTCAATATAACAATTAACAACGGTGCTGTTACTGAAGATTACCGAATTAGGAGTGCAATTCCCACTATTGAATATCTCGTTAAAAGAGGGGCAAAGGTCATCTTGGCTTCTCATCTTGGCAGACCTAAATTCCGTGATCACAACAACACACTTGCTCCAGTAGCTATTAGATTGAAAGAAATTCTCAATAGGAATGTTGACTTTATTGACGACTGTATTGGTCCCGAGGTGCAGGCCAAGATCGACAAGCTAAATTATGGCAGTATTTTACTTTTAGAAAATCTGAGATACTATCCAGAGGAGCAGAATAATGATCCTGAATTTTCCAAGTCCATATCATCATTAGCCGATGTTTATGTTAATGATGCGTTCAGTACATCCCACAGAAAACATGCTTCAACGTATGGGGCTGTAAAAAATTTTGAAATCCGATTGTCAGGATTTAGTTTAAAGAAAGAAATAGAATATATTTCAATGATAAGATATAATCCAAAAAAGCCATTTACACTTGTAATTGGAGGTTCCAAAATTAAGGATAAAATCGGAGCATTGGAAAATTTACTACCAAAGGCAGATAAATTACTGATTGGTGGTGCAGTTGCTTACACATTTCTTAAGGCAAAAGGATTTAAAATTGGTAATTCGCTATTTGATGAGGAACACTATGAATGGGTGAAAAAAGCCCTTTCATTATATGGTGAAAAAATACTCCTTCCAGTTGATCATATAGTCTCTTCTGAGGAAAACTCTTTTTCAACCATTACTGGTGATATACCAGACGGAATGAGTGGATTTGATATAGGTAATGAAACTTCTATGATGTTTTCTTCTGAAATCGGTGGGAACGGATTTGGTACCATTTTTTGGAATGGACCTATGGGAATGTTCGAAGTCAGTCAATTCTCTGCGGGGACTATAAGTGTAGCAAAGAGCATGGCTCTTGCTTTTTGGAGGGGTGCAACGACACTTGTGGGTGGTGGTGATTCCATTGCTGCTCTCAAAAAATCAGGGGTCTCAGAAAACGAGGTAACTCATTTATCAACCGGAGGTGGGGCAACTCTCAGATTTCTGGCGGGAGATAAAATGCCCGGGATAGACGCTCTCGAACGGGCCAATTAGTTTACGAAATATGAACTTTTATGGAATTAAGATAGGACATTTCATTATTTTCCGCTCCTATCATCAAGGTATACTCACGATTTTCTAGATCTGCTGAAGGAGTAAGCAAAAAAGTAACATTCTTTGTTTCGCCTGGACTCATAGAGAATGAATCTTGGCTGAATGAAAAAGAGGAGTTTCCAAAATTACCTGTATTCGTAATCGTAGATGAACCAATCATTTTAAGATCTACTTGCTGGTTAGCCGATACGACCAGGGGTATTTCAATAGTCTCTCCACGCTTGATATTGAATTCCTTGGAGCTACTATCCACAACAAATGATAGCGGTTTTGAACTATTCAACATGCCTAGTTTGTTTTCTGTCCATTCTGAAAACCATAGTTGGTTATTTTTTCCTATCGAAAACTGAAGAGTGTTTGATATTCCACAAGAATTTTCATTTGGGATACAGGGCGCCCACAAGCTATTCTGTGTAGGTATCCAATATTCAACTAACGTTCCATCTGTAGGGTTGAATTTTGCGATTTTGTTACCAATATGTTCGTTGAACCAAAGGTTCCCCTTTACATCCATCCTGATCCAGTAAGGCAAAGTATAGCTGAAATCCTTTGGAATATTTGCTGAGATCCGCGAAAGTGGCGAAGTACTAAATTCCGAAATTTTGCCATTGGTAGAATTAACCATAAAGAAAATACTGGTTCCATGATCAGTTATCCAGGGGTTACCCTTTTCATCAATTGCAATTCCCACCGGGGAGTCAAGATGGTCAGGTAACTCATAGGGGGTGAATGTCTTCGTAGCAAGATCAAACTTGAACAATTGGCCTTTAACTCCGAACGCGAGTACCGATAACCAAATGACATTTCGGTCCCTGTCTATGTCAATTGAACCAGTACTTACCAAGTCTGGATCTATTCCATTGAATGATGACAGTGGAATAGAGATATTCGAAATACCTTGCGGCGACATATTTTTCAAATCTGAGACGTTTGCCGACCAAAGGGATTTTGATCGAATACCTACGAAATAGAGTTCATCATCACCGTTGAATGCAATTGAAACGGGATAGATTGTACCAAATGTTGAAGGTCGTTCCGGTACAGGAAAGAAACTAAAATTCTTATTTTCTTGTTCATATTTCCATATTCCATTTTGTTTTTCATCAGTGAACCAGATATTTCCTTTTGAATCTGTCTTGACATCCCAGGTTTGTGACATGTCAGTAGGCTTTGATCGGCTGTCCCAAACAGGGATTTTAAACTCTTCACTTTTGTTGTTGTTAACATCAAATTTCCCAAGAGTCCCTAATTTGGTAGATACATACCAAACTGAATCGTTATCTGCCAAAATACCTAACGGCATTTCGCATTTCTGCGGAAGTAAATATTCAGTAATGAATGAGTTTTTATTGAGAGTAGAATTCATTCCACAAAATTGACTTTGAAACTGTAAGATCGCTTGGCTTCTTGAAGCATTTTCAGATTTAGAGAACTGATCTGATTGACCAAATGAGATATTATTTTCACTGAATTCAAATGCTACAAGAAACACAATGACAATTGCAACCGCAATTATTGATACAAGAAACTCAGTTTTAGCATTGAACCTATTTCTGAACATTTTTTAGCGATTTAAAATATTTAATATTTGTAATAAGAGTTTTTTTATTCAGATACTGATAAGAAATTTAAATAATAAACTTAATTTTCCAGTAATATGAAATCGGTTACAAAATATTTAACATTTCATGTTGAGAAGAGATTCAAATTGGTAAATATAACACCTGAGATAGAAAAAATTGTACAGGGCTCGAAAATTAGTGAAGGTCTTTGTTTAGTTAACTCGATGCATATTACATCAAGCATTTTTATTAATGATGATGAAAGAGGTTTACATGCCGATTTTGAAAGATGGCTTGAGAAACTTTCACCTCATTTGCCCATCAAACAGTACTTGCATAATGATACTGGAGAAGATAACGCTGATGCTCATCTGAAACGTCAAATGATGGGTCGAGAAGCAGTAATAGCCATCACTAATGGTAAGCTTGATTTTGGACCTTGGGAGCAAATCTTTTACGGAGAGTTTGATGGTTGTCGAAACAAGCGCGTACTAGTCAAAATTATTGGAGAGTAAAGTAGTCACTTGTGGTAATAGCACCGGGACACATGGTTTAATCGAATGTCGATTATTTTCATGTTTTGATTAGTCAATATGCAGAGTCGATTCATTTATTAGATCATTGCTGGTTTTTGTGTTTATGGAGTCGTATCGCGTAGACAAAGACTCTTTAGGAGAGGTCAAAGTCCCCGCTAACGCATATTATGGACCATTCACTGTGAGAGCTTCTAACCAATACAAAGTCACAGATCAGAGGTCACACTTGAATATGATAAGGGCATTTGTAATGATAAAGCGTTCTGCAGCACTGGCAAACAGAGATTCAAAAATTTTGGCTGGAGAAAAAGCCGATGCAATAGTAAAGGCATGCGATAAAATACTATCTGGAGATTTATTGGATCAATTTATAGTGGATGCTATTAATTCAGGTGCAGGAACGGCATTTAACATGAATACAAACGAAGTTATCGCCAACAAGGCTCTTGAAATTAGTGGACACAAAATCGGTGATTATTCATTTATTAATCCAAACGATGATGTAAATATGTCTCAATCTAGTAACGATACATTTCCAACAGCAATGCATATTGCGTTATTAATGAATTTGAAAGAAGTTGAAGATTCGCTTAATTTACTCATAGCTTCGCTTGAAAAAAAAGGGGTGGAATTTAAAGACGTCATTAAAATAGGCCGAACTCACCTAATGGATGCGATACCTGTTACACTTGGTGAGGAATTTGCAGAATATGCCTTTTCCCTTAAGAGAGGTCTGGATAAAATTGTCGATACAAGTTCTGATTTAGAATATGTTGGCCTTGGTGGAACAGCGGTCGGGACCGGAGCTAACGCACCTCTAGGCTATAGTAAGCTGGTAATCAAATATCTATCCCAAATATCTGGATTGAATTTAAGGCCTTCACAGAACTATTTCTTTTCCTTACAGAGTAAATTTGACATCACAATGTGTTCTTCTATTTTGAGGAACATTGCAATTGAATTAATAAAAATGTCAAATGATTTAAGATTAATGGCATCAGGTCCTATAGCAGGATTGTCCGAAATTACAATACCTGCGGTACATGCTGGCTCGTCTATAATGCCAGGTAAAGTAAATCCATCACTGTCGGAGTGTCTTAACATGATTTGTTTTGTAATAGTAGGTAATGATGTTTCGGTTGCTCTTGCTGCTCAGTCAGGTCAATTTGAATTAAATGTAATGTTACCAGGGATGATAAAAGACATGTTGGAGTCGACTGATATGTTAAAAAACTTTCTGGGAGTTTATGCAACAAATATGATAGATGGATTGAAAGCAAATGAGCAGAAACTAGCTTCGTTTGTAGAAAAAAGTCCCATATTGGTCACTCTGCTCAATCCGCATATAGGATACCTCAAAGCATC
>JAHEZK010000006.1 GCA_023251115.1 Nitrosomicrobium frigidum (SeqCode)
GTTACAGTTGTTGTCATCATTGTCTTCACACTCTTCCTTGTCAGCAAATGCTGGTGCTACCTGTGACAGTCCTGTTCCTGTTAGCACTGTCAAGATTCCGGCAGACAGCACTACAAGCATCAAAACGTTTTTCGTGTTCATAGTTTGTTATCGCAAAGTGATACTAAACAAAGTATAAGTGGATTGAGTAAGAACAAGTGCTAAAAAAGGAACACATTTTTATCTACTACGTTAATTCTGAATTTAAGAATATAATATTATTCAAATTAATCTGATTGCTATACCCCACAAAACAAAAAAAACAGTCTATATTGCACCCTCTGTTACGTGATGGTCCACCCATGTTTCCTTCATTAACTATCCGCACCCACCAGTTCCAGTAAATTCTTCCAAAATTCGTAAATATTGGGTTCTAATTATTAATTCGGGTTCTTTATTCACAGATTGGTGGGCGACTAACCCGTTTCAAAACTGGCTTAGATTCATCCGCCCCCAATCTAAGTTTAATAATACAATGATTTGTTAGACGAATTAAATCAAGGTGGTTTTAAATGATCTTAACTGAATAAAAAATTCTACTTGTCTTTACCTTTATCCAGGTCTCTATCAGCCATTTCCATTAAACTTCTTGCTTTATCTCTCATTTATTTCTCTTATTTTTTTCAATTGCTTGTAATGTTCAAATATAATTGATATAAGTATTGGTTGGAACAAGACAGGCTTACAGGCAATCACTCCGGCAGCATTATACAAGCGGGAATAAGACATCATTTCATCAAAAATCTTTCTTTCGCTTTTATCCAATTGTTCTCTAAATATTTTCCACTTTCTTCTTTCTCTTTCTGATGCCACTCTATACGAAGGAATTGTTCGACCCATAGTTTCATTGTCCTCAACTATTCAATTTAATATCTAAATCACTAAATAGAGGAGGAGAGCATGGTATGATTCCAGTCGGTAGAAACAAATTCAATATTCATGATTTGTCTTGACGTTCATAGTCTGATTTCCCAAAATGCACCAGTTTTGCAGTGTCTGCAAGGTGGAAAAGTTTCTCCAGCGGTTAGTGGTATTCTTTTTTCGTTTTCTGTGGGTTGACATGCGCTGTTTTCCATATGTCCCACAAAATGGTACGTGCCTGTAGAAGGTACGGATTGGCCCGTATGAAATTTTCCCATTACACCAAATATTATTTTGTTTGATATAAGGTTTAAAACTATAATTAGAACTGGTGGGCTTTAGAACAGCAGCACAATGACAAAATTAATTAGCCCACCAGAGTGACACATTGGTTGATAGACTTACTATACCCTTTTGGATTGGTAAACTAGAATCAGTTGATGGCTTCTATGTTGGGACTATGTAATAGAAAATTTATTGATGTATATATACTGCCTACTCAAGGAAGATAGTACTAGACTTTTGGACAAGTGTCGCTCTACATAGCTAAATGCTTCTCAAGACAAGATTATATATAATTTGTACAAAAGGTTAGCTGTGCCGTCGTAGCTCAGCCTGGGAGAGCACTCGACCTATATGGGGTGAAGCTGAAGACCGAGCTGTCGTGAGCTCAAATCTCACCGACGGCATAATAGATTTATCAAGACTTCAAAATCATGTTAGAGCTTGGAAGAATCTCTAGCTTATCAAGAATTTGGGAAAATTTAAGACGAATATCTTGCGTAAAAATATGCAGGACTCTATCTATCAAATCTTAATTCATTTTCAGAAATTGCTCATTGCCTAACATCCTCTTGTCCCCAAGATCTGCTAGTCTTAGGAATTTGATCTTGTTTAAGGTAACTTTTTTTGTTTCAATAACAGCCAGTAATATCTTTAGAATTTAACATGAAAGATCGGATCGAAACTATCTCTATTTCTTTGGCTTTGCTTAAACTTAAAAGTCGCTAGAGCCACCAGCACTGAACTTGCTGCCCTTTATGCTAACAATGCCCTCTTGGTCATTTATCCACTTTAAGAACTCTAGATCAAGAGGATGACTTACGATCATCTTTGTACCTCGCAGATAAAAGGCAGGAGCCATCCCAGTCTTGTTAATGACATTATTACGAATCGCTTCTGTGTCAAGTCCCTCTTTCAAAATAGTCTCTAGGGTGTAGATACTTTTCCCGTTTGCACTCCTATCAAATATTAAAGAAACAACCAAGAGTGGATCTACTTTGGAAAAGACTCTTTTTAACATACTATCGAGATCATTGAACTTGTTTACCACATCTTCTACTTCGCCCAAGACTAGAGCTTTTGATAAATCCCTTTATAAAAATAGCTGAATCAAAACAGAACATGGAAATGCATATGCTATCAGAAATCGATTTTTGTAGGACTATTTTGGGTATGACTTGAGTTGAGTCGAAACGGAAAAATTATTGATGTTAGCGACAAAATCATTATTATGTATGTGAATGTAAGACAAATACATATGACGAATCCTTTAGTGATTGCATTCAAGCGAATCTTTTGTAATCATGATAGTACTTTTTCGTATAGAAAGTACAATGATTTTGATTTCTTTGAATATGATAAATGTATGAATTGTGAAAAAGTAGTGAGATATCTTAGGGGTTTTGACGAAAGCATTAGAGGGTGATAACATTTAGCATTAATCTTCCAATTTTGATTATTCTTTGGTGGGTAGGTGCCGTAATAGCTGGTATATCACTCTTGATTCCACAATACAACTACTACCTTATTGTGGGCTCTTTGGGATGGGTAACGGTGATAATAACATCAGGCCTAATTATATATGCAATAAAAAGAAATAATAAAGAAAGTCAGAAAAATATGCCGTCGAAAATTAGTTGATTTCTTTGCCGCCTTGTTCTTCAATTACTACAAGAGTGACAGTAGATGTTATACCGGGAATCTTTCTTATTCTGCTAGTTATTGTATGATTCATTGTTTCAGTATTGTCTGACTTTACTTTTACGAAAATATCATGAACGCCATATGTTCCACGTACTTCTCTTACGTCCGGCAGCTTCGCAATTTCGGTGATTATTCTTTCTTCCGAACCAAGGGTGCAATTCACAAGTATGTATGCAGTAGACAATGATGTTTCTAGAAATTTAATGTATTTTAGTCTTTTCTATGAACCCGATTTTTGCGAGTAAATATGAGAAGTTCACTATTTTAATGTATAAAGTTTGTAGAGTTCACCTGTTCGCTTGCTTACATAATTCCATTCTCTTGCACTGTAGTTAACTCTAACAAATTTTTGTCTCAATTCAGGATGTAACCTTACATATACATCATCGCCTATTGTAATATTATTCGACTTTGTTAAAGATGTCATTTTTGATGAGACACTCATACAATATCCCAGAATATCTAGTGGAGAAGTTTCATCATGACCATACTGAACAATAATGTTTTCGCCCTCATCAATTCCAATTTTTGCACTCAAGTCTGGATAATCATACTGATTCAATATAGGATTTAGTCCATTTTTAATAATTGTTAACATGGACATTCCACATCTGACAGCTCTATCACATACTACAAACTTGTTGGATAAAGAAGGAAAGAATGCAATTACTGCGTCTCCCACATATTTCAAAACAAAACCTCCGTACCTATACACAGCTGATGACATTTCATAGGTGAAGGCGCGTATTATTGTGACTAGTTTGTCAACTGGGATGGTCATTGAAAGATTTGTTGAGCCTACTAAATCTACATACAAAATAACAAGTGGAATCTTGGAGTTGACATGATTTCTCAGAAAATTCTGTCCGGAATCCAAATTTGAATCATACTGGTATCTCCTCTTAAGGGCCTTCCATATCCTATCCTGTGTTTGCTTTATTTGAGTGTCAGTATCATATATTGCATCTGATTCCACCTTAGATTTCTTCTCGCCTGCAATCATAGAGATAAAAGGAGATGTGCTTTTAGTGAGATTTTGAGACTTGGCTTTATCCACTTCCTTATTGGCTGCTGTCATAAACTATGATCCTTCCGATTCTTTTGATAGTTATCAACCAATAATAAGATATTGAAGTTTCACAATTTTTTCAACACATTTGTTACTTTGATCAATTTGATCTAAAGAAAGACTAATTAGGACCAAAGTATATCTTGAGTAAGGATATCTATTTTTTGAGAATCCCAAATAAAGATAATGATGGCTTTGCTAAAGTATTAAATGCTCTCTTTGTTAATATCGAAGATGCTTATTTGCGCAGCATGAAACCAATTCTGACTACAACAGAGATTAATGTGATGCTTCAGGATGGTTCTGTTACAAAGTCTTCCACTTTTGACCCACAATCCATAATTCAATTTTACCGTTCCTTTCTTAAAGATCTACGAAACTGGGAGGTAGGCGATATTCAAGAAACAACAGGTGAACTAAATCGCATTTATTGTCAGATTTCAGCTAATCTCGATAATTATACTATCAAAGGATTTTTTGGGATACAATTCACTATTTTACCATATTATAAACCAGATAAACAAGTAATACAGATACAAAAAGAACTCATTAATCTTTCGACAGAGAATTCTACGTTATTAGAATCAGTAGCAAATATTGGTAACCAGACGATAAAACAAGAATTAAAGAACATGTCGCTTGATGATTTAGAATTTGAAGATTTGTTTGAAAGGTTACTTCAAAATCAAGAATTAATTGGGAATCTGGAAGAAAAAATCAAGAACATTGAAAGAAAGTATCCAAAGCTGGAAGGAGCTGAGAAAAAAAGAAATTCATTGATTTACAAATTGAATAACTTGATCATAAAGGTTTACCAGGTCTCTCCTAACTTGATTGATTATAATAGGCTTATTCAGGGTGAAGAAGGTATCATAGTATACTTTGATATTGAACCAAAGGCTGATCCGAAAGGAAAAAACTCTAGCAAAGTGGTAAATCTTGCAAGGATGAAAGCTCCCGCAAAGAAAGAAATTTCTGACCTTTTCAAAGAAATTAGCTCATCATTGAGTAAGCGTTTGTAACCATAACAGCTCCTTATAGCAATAAAAACAAAATTCATAATGTTGAACAAATAAGGGTTATTTGGTTGAACGATCCTAGTAAGATGTACGTTAAAAACAAGATTCCGTCAGTAGAGGACATTTTTAGAGCACAAAAATTAATGGACAAGGCAGCAGTGAGAAAGACGCCATTATCAAAATCAAATACATTTTCAACGATTGCACGAACAAATATCTTCCTGAAATTTGAATCATTTCAGCGAACGGGCTCCTTCAAGGTTAGGGGAGCATACGCAAAAATCAATTCCCTGACAGATGAGCAGTACAAATCAGGAATTATTGCTGCTTCAGCGGGCAATCATGCCCAAGGTGTTGCCTATGCTGCCCAGAGAAGAAATATCAAATGTAACATAGTAATGCCAAAAAATGCTTCTCCTGCAAAGGTTGCCGCCACTCGTTCTTATGGTGCAAATGTGATTCTTTCGGGAGACACATATGACGAATCATGGAAAACAGCTGATTCTTTGTCAAGGGAGTATGGATATTCAATTATCCATGCATTCGATGATCCAATAGTCATATCGGGTCAAGGTACCATTGGTCTGGAACTTATGGAAGACTTGAAGGATATTGACAAGATCTACTTACCGGTTGGCGGTGGCGGTCTTGCCTCAGGTGTATCTTTAGCGATAAAGGCTAGAAGACCTAATGTCAAGATTATTGGGGTTGAGTCCAAACAGTTTCCAGCTATGAAAAAATCAATTGACCATGGAAGTCTATGTGATATTAAAGGTGGATTTTCTATCGCTGATGGTATTTCTGTCAAATCTCCTGGAGAGCTTACTTTTGAAATATGTTCAAAATATTTGGACGATATCGTTACTATAGATGACGTTGCTATTGTAGAGACTATGTTTATGCTTATGGAAAGGGAAAAGGTCGTAGTTGAACCCGCTGGCGCAGCGAGTCTGGCATATATCCTTTCAAATAGTAAAGTAAGAAACAATCAAAACATTATTTCTATCCTTTCTGGAGGTAATATTGACATGTATCTTTTAGGACAAATAGTATCAAAGGGATTAATGCAGATGGGAAGATTGGTTAAAATCTTTATTCAATTACCCGACAAACCAGGAGCTCTAAAAAATGTTGTGGATAAAATAGCCGAACTCAGTGTTAATATAGTCCAAGTTGAACATGATCGCCTAAGTTCCAACGTTGCAGCCGGCTCTGCTGGAGTTTATCTTAGCTTAGAGTTAGAAAATGAAAAACATTCAAGGAAACTTTTAGATTTTCTGAAGCAGGAAAAAATGGTTTTTAAGATTGTGCCTTAGCTGCAGTAGCAATATTCTCTGAAACCAGCTTTATCTGCCGTAGAACCGCCAATCTTGACCAGAACAAATTCATTCTTGGCCCTAGCATAAGAGTCATTCAAATTTCGCTGATTTTCACGCAAAATTTGATACTCATCCATAGATAATTTCTTGCGTAAACCAATTTCGTCTTCGAGATTCATATCCTTTGCTATTTCCTTATAACCTGGTTGAATAACTCCGCTAAATACCATAGCACTGCTGCCACTTCCATATGACGCAAATCCTATTCTATAACCTTCGATATCGTGATTTTTCTTGTACTCATATTCTAGTAAACTTCTTAATCCCATATACATAGACGCCGTATACAAATTACCAATACTGTTAGAAGCTTCAAGCGAGCTTGACATTTTTTTCTCGTATACTTCGTTGTAAAAGGAAGTTTGCATGAATGCTTTTCTAAATTGCTCATCAGCCTTCATAAACTCTTTATCTGCTAAAATGGATTCTATAGTTCCTCGACTATCATTTAATATCGGTTCATGAAATCCTATCTCTTTAATAACATGCTGCCATCGCGGAAGTGTTCTCCATTCATGTCTCAGTAAATATGCAAGTGCCTTTTCTCCCATTCTTCTATATGGTAAATGCACTGTAAACAAATCAATGTAATCGGTTATGGATTCGCCATCCTTAAGATGAATCAATCCTGTTCTTATTGCCTTTTCCTTATAACTATCAAAGGCCTTTCTAACCTGTATTAAATATAGTAAATTGGAGTATAGTCCATTCACAAGTGGAGTTTCCTTCCCAAACGGTCTATAGAAATCATACTCATTCTTGATTATGGTTGAAGTGACTTTTGGATCTAGAGCAAGCAATCTAGGGTGCTCCTTTATTAAAAGCGCTACTGCTCCTGCTCCTTGTGTATATTCTCCAGGTGATCCTACGTCGTATTTGGCTATGTCACTCACAACAACAAGGGCGGCTTTGTCATTGTTCTCTTCTGCTCTAATCCAATTGGTATTGTCATAAATTGCGTAAGATCCGCTGACACATGCAAATTTACATTCTATTCCTCCCGCATGCTCAAATGAGCCATCACCGTACACCTGCTCCAGCATACCAACAACAAATGAGTTTAACGCCTTTGATTCGTCAAGACTTGATTCTGTTGCTACATACAACCTGCCAATATCGTCAGGATGTAAGTTATTCTTTTTCATAAGCTCAAGACATGCGTTAGATGCCATACATGCTGAATCCTGATTTGTATCTACCAGGGCCATTTTTTTTATGCCAATGCCATGTTCTAATTTTTGGGGATCAATTCCTCTTGCCTGAGCAAAATCTCTGTAGTCGATATACAATTTTGGAACGTATATAGCAAGGTCGTCAATGCCAGCTGGCATGTTAACACTTTTTCTCACTTTAGACATTTAAAGGTACTTGTTGATATTCGCGTCTGATCATAAGAAAATCGTTAAAAAATTGGTATGTTTTTAAGAAAAATACATCATTTATGTCAGACAATTAATATGATTGTTTCAAGTACTGATGGCTTTTTCAATATGCTTAAAAGACAATTTAAGACAAATCAGCAGACATTTCAGAAAATAATTCTAATCCTGTATTCAGTAGTATATTTTTACTCACTGAATATTGCAATATCTAATGGACGCGTATGGTTTCGTAGAAATTATTACGTTCATGCGCACGGAAACCAATCTGCTTAATTGCTGCAACTATCTTGTCTGAAGTTAATTCTGTGGATCTGGCGCCGGTAGCACTTACTACTTCCTCACCGATTAAAGTGCCTCCAAAGTCATCAGCGCCGTAGGTTAATGCAAGTTGAGCCATTCCAACACCATTTGTAAGCCATGAAGATTGGAGATGATCGATAAGTCCTGAAAAGATTATTCTCGAAATTGCGATCGTTTTTAGTAATTCTAAACCTCCAGAGGAATATTTTATAGTGCCATCAGCTTGCATCTTCGTGTTATTTGGTTCAAAGCTCCATGGAATAAATGCCATAAATCCACGAGTCTTTTCTTGCAAGTCAGCGATCTTTATCAAATGTCTTGCGCGTTGTTCAATATCCTCGCCAGTACCGTACATCATTGTAGCCGAAGATTTTATACCCAAATCGTGGGCTTGTTTCATAATATTTAACCACTCATTACTTTTTATTTTCAGTGGGCTTATTCTTGACTTTACATCATCATCCAGAATTTCGGCACCAGCACCTGGCAATGAGTCCAAACCTGCTTTTTGCAATCTAGATAGTACTTCATTAGTGCTGCTCCTTTCGACCTTGGAAATGGTATCAATTTCAGAAGCTGAAAGTCCATGAATGGCGACATCAGGGCACTTTTCCTTAACTGTTCTGAACGCTTCTTCATAATACTCAATCTTGAGATCTGGGTTATGACCTCCTTGCATCAAAACCTGACTTATTCCAAAATGATCTCTTGCCGTAACAACTCTTTTTACAACATCTTCTACAGATAACGTATATCCTTCTGAATCACCAGGCGCTCTGTAAAACGCACAAAATTTGCAATAAGTTATGCATACATTAGTATAATTTAGAATGATGTTATTAACAAATGTTGCAACTTTACCAAATAGTTTTTCTCTTAATATATTTCCAATAATGCCCAAGGCAAAGGGATTGTCTGATTTTAACAAGCGGATGCAGTCATTCAAATCCAATCTATTTCCGTGCAGCACTTGATCTAGAATATCGCTAACATCAGATTTCTGGATCAATTCCTGTGCAAATAAGCTCATGAACTATATCTTTCATGACGATTGTCAAGGATATTTATTCTTTACAAATATTGTCAAAAAGCGAAGATTTTATAGTCTATGTAGACACCATCTAAACAATTTGTTACAGAGTATTTCAGGCAGTTCAAATGCTGTAGAAAAGGTCATCCATGGAGAAGAATTATCATTCAACGATGGCTTGGAACTACTCAATAACGAAAATGTCTTCGTCTTGGGCGCCGCAGCAAATTTGGTAAAAAAAAAACTAACTGGTAACGTCATAACTTTTGTTGCTTCATATTACCTGAATTATACTAATGTATGTGCGGCAAGTTGCCCGCTTTGTGCGTTTTATAGAAAAGGAGACGAACCGGATTCGTATACACTTACAATCGAACAGATACTATCAAGAGCAAGAATAGCAATAAACGATATGAAGGCCACAGAGCTTCACATAGTCGGTGGGTTCCATCCAAAATTGGGACTTGATTATTATGAAAAAATGATAAGGGAAATTAAGAAAGAATTTCCATCAATAACAGTAAAAGCGCTTACACCCGCGGAAATTCATTTCATCTCTCATATAACCAAGAATTCTGTAAAAGAAGTACTTTCTAGATTAAAGGCAGCTGGATTGGATGCTTTACCGGGTGGAGGAGCAGAAATATTCAGTAAAGAGATAAGAGACACAATAGTACGGGGCAAGTGTTCTGGCGATGAATGGCTCAAGACAGCTGAAATCGCGCATGAAATGGGAATAAGATCAAATTGTACTATGCTCTTTGGTCATGTCGAGGAACCCAAGCACATTATTGATCATCTAATTAAGGTTCGACAATTACAAAGAAAAACGGAAGGTTTTATCACTTTTATCCCATTGAAGTTTAGCCTTGATAACACAGAACTTGAGCAAAAGGGATTAATTGACAAGGAAAGTTCATCACTATATGACTTGAAAGTAATTGCTCTATCAAGGCTCATGCTGGCTACTGTTATGAAAAATATTTCTGTATATTGGGTTGCACTTGGAAAAAAATTAGCTCAGGTAGCACTATCATATGGGGGGAACGATCTAGTTGGTACTGCATTTTCAGAAGAGATCTTCAAGGCCGCAGGCAAATCCACGGGAACATCGATTCAAGAATTAGAATCTCTGATTAAAGACGCAAAATATGTTCCCTTACAAAGAGATACATTTTTCAATATTCTATAGGCACATGCATTTGTCTAAAAGTCATCATCAGTATTTTTGGATTTTCTGACTGTTACTATCTACCAAGAGAATTTCATCATATGAAATAATATTATTACTCTTGGCTTTTTGAAGCAGTGTTAGTATAGAATTCTTACCCTCCTCTCCCATGCTGATAGTAAGATCGTTTACGTACATCTTGACAAACTTTTCAATAAGTGATTTAGAATTACCCCTGCCAAATCGCATAGCATAATCTAATGCGTCATCCAAATGTTCAAGTCCATATTTTATTGAACTCCTGAATAGTTCGTCAAAATCAATTATTTCTTTAGTTGATAGATTGCGATTACTAATAACATTGATTCCTAAAGGAACTGGCATGCCATTAGTTATATGATGCCACCATTGCCCGAGGTCCAGTATTCTGTGGAATTCATTTCCAAATGAAATTTGTGCTTCATGAATAATTAGGCCTGCATCTATAACTCCAGACAAAACGTACTTTGGAATTTCACTAAAAATCATTTCCACTCCATCAAATTTTCCAACGGCCAAATTAAGTAGTAGATTTGCCGATGTCATTTTCCCTGGAATCCCGATCTTGCACTTAGGCAGATCGCTCAATTCGATATTTTTTTTAGAAATTACCACAGGACCATAATTGATCCCGAAACTTCCGCCGCTACTCAGAATCACATAGTTTTTAATGAATGCATATGCGTGAGCCGAAACGGCCGTAATGTCCAATTCATGAGCAATCGCACGTTTGTTTAACTTTTCAATGTCTTCAATGACATGCTCTATTTGAAAATAAGGTGAATCAACATTGCCTGAGGCAATCCCATAAAACATAAAAGCGTCATCTGCATCAGGCGTATGTCCTAGCGTAACATGTTTCATAGAAAATTGAATATTCCAACGGTATTTTTATTTTACAGTATTAGAGTCTGAAATGCAAGCCATTTTCGCGCAAATGATGAATATGATATTCAAAACAACCGAGTTATTATTTTAAAGCGTCTTTCTATGACATTTCGATTCGATACGTCTCTTAGTAAATTAAGGAAGATTTAATAATGCTGCATAGATTTTTTGTCGTTTATAAGATGCCAAAATTCAAGTCCACTCAGGATATCTTGAGAATTATAGGAAATAAAGATCAAATTCGTAATTTCGGCGTAATTGCTCATGTTGATCACGGAAAGACCACGATGAGCGACAGTTTATTGGCTGCTTCGGGAATTATTTCTCCGTCTGTTGCTGGTCAGGCTCTGGCTCTTGATTCAATGAAACTTGAACAAAACAGACAAATGACAATTAGAGGAGCCAATGTAACTCTGCATTATGAATTTGAGGGAAAAGAATATGTAATTAATATGATTGATACTCCTGGACATATCGATTTTACAGGAAGAGTTACTCGAGCACTTAGGGCAATAGATGGAGTAGTAGTAGTCTCTGACTCTGTTGAGGGTATAATGACTCAGACAGAAACTGTGACAAGACAAGCACTTGAAGAACGTGTAAGACCAGTTCTTTATATCAACAAAATTGATAGATTGGTCAAGGAACTGAGGTTAGATGCGTCTGCAATGCAGAAATGGCTTTCAAATATTATTGCAGAATTTAACAAGCTAGTCGAGATCTATGCTGAACCTGAATTAAAAGAGAAGTGGAAGGTAAGTATTCAGGGAAACAGTGTAGCCTTTGGATCGGCAAAGGATAGGTGGGGGTTTAACTACAACATTGCTCAGAGGAATGGAGTTGGCTTTAAAGATGTTTATGACGCTTACAAATCCAACGATCAGTCTTTGATAAACGCCCTCTCTGAGAAGGCTCCGCTCCATGAGGCTGTACTTGGAATGGTTGTGCAACATCACCCTCCACCCCATGTGGCTCAGCGTTACAGAATACCAAAAATTTGGCCCGGTGATCTTGATTCTGATATTGGGAAATCACTCATATCATGCGACGATAAAGGACCAATTTTAATGATGGTTACTACAATTAATGTGGACCCTCAGGCCGGTAGGATAGCTACCGGTAGATTGTTTTCAGGGACGATAAAGGACGGTGACGAAGTTTATCTATTAGATGGTAAAAGAATGGGCAAAGTTCAGTCAGTAAATATCTACATGGGTAACACTCGAGAAGTAGTAAACATGCTTCCTGCTGGAAATATACCTGCTTTGCTTGGTCTCGATCATGCAATTGCAGGAGAGACATTCTCATCAATCAAAAATGTACCTGCATTTGAGTCAATAAAATATGTTTCAGAACCAGTTGTTACAATAGCCATCGAACCAAAACATCCAAAAGATTTGCCAAAATTGGTTGAAGCATTAAGAAGAATTACTGTTGAAGATCCAAATCTGATAGTAAAAATCAATGAAGAAACTGGTGAAACATTACTTTCAGGCATGGGTGTACTACACCTAGAGATAGCTACAGCTCTAATATTGGAAACAGGTTTAGAAATAACAACCACTCAACCTCTTATTAATTATCGAGAGACAATTCGTAATACTGCTGGTCCTATTATGAGTAAATCTCCGAATAAACACAATAAGATTTTCATGAGAGTAGAACCACTCGGAGAAGAGATAATTGAATTAATAAAGAACGGCCAAATTCATGAGGATTTAGAAAGAAAACAGATGGCCAAATTACTTAGGGAAAAGGGCTGGAGCGCAGATGAAGCAAAAAATGTTGCTGCTGTCGATATCAGTGGAAACATACTGGTAGACGAAACGAAGGGTGTACAGTTTATTCAGGAATCAATGGATTCCATCAGATCAGGTTTCGACGATGTGATACATTCTGGTCCTATAGCTCATGAAACAGTTCGAGGAGTAAAATTTGTTTTACACCATTTTGTCCCCCATGAAGATCCAGCTCATCGTGGCTTGGCACAATTAATGCCAGCCACCAGAAGATCAATGTTAGGATCAATGCTTTTGGCAGATTCGGCATTGCTAGAACCTGTACTTGGTATGGAAATAAAGTGTCCACAAGAACAAATCGGAACGGTGGCGGGAATCCTATCAGGAAAACGTGGAAAACTATTGAACGTCGAACAAAAGGGAGTAATTAGCATTATACAGGGTGAAGTTCCAGCTTCTGAAACATTCGACTTGTCTGAGGTAATGCGTGGCGGTACGGCTGGCAAAGCTTTGTGGAATACATATTTCAAGACTTGGCAAATTGTACCTCAATCCATTTTCAAATCACTTGTGAACGACATCAGGAAGAGAAAGGGTCTCAATCCAGAACCACCGACGGCTGATGAATTTGTTGATAAGGAATAAAACCTTGCTCTTGTCATATGACGAGAATTATTTCTCGTGATATGATAATTGCAATAATGTAACTTTGTTTATGTAAAATCAGTAGCATTTAAGTGTAGAATTTATATGCAAGGATGCAATATAATATAATAATTACAAATAGGTGTGTGTCGGATGTTTAACAAGGAATCGTGCAGGTCGTGTGGTAGAATTTTGTCCCCTGTCTCAAAGTGTAAACTCTGCAAAGAGTATGTATCATGGATTTGTAATTATTGCCAGCAAGTAGAGGACGTAAGTCATAGACATGAAAGGGCTCATGAGTCACATGGAGACACCTATTTGGATATCAAAGATAGATTGATAACCGCGTAGATTGTGCTTTTAGCAGACTTGACTATATTCCTGGCTCATATTGAAATAATTAATACTATCTACCTTCATTCTTTTTAGTGCCATCAAGATTTTTAGAATTAACAGGACAGCTATCTCTTTCCACCTCCACGTAAATCTTGGATGATGTTTTTACATCGATTACGGATTTGATTCGATCTTCAATTGTATCTATTACTTGTTCTATTTGGTCCGTGGTTATGTTATCTACGATACTTACTTCCATAGCAACAAGCACATCATTGGGTCCAAAATGCATAGTTCTAAGTGTGATGACCCTGTTCACCTCAGGAATCTTTAGTACGGATTCCATAATTCTAACATGATCTTTCTTAGACATTGCCTCTCCGATAAGAAGAGCTCGATTTTCTTTTGCTAGAAAGAAGGCAAATAACATTAAAACTGCACCTATTAATATTGAACTTAAGGCATCATAAATCATGTTTTTAGTAACGTCGGATAGATAGATTCCTATTGCGGCTATTGCTATACCAAGTAACGCTGCTGAATCTTCAACTATGACAGTCAAAATTGTAGGGTCTTTACTTTCTTGAAATTCTGTGAATAACTTATGGAGATTAACCTTTTCTCCTCTCGCTTCTATAGTACCCTTAAATAAATTGAAAGCAATTCGTAGGGCGTTACCTTCAAAGACGGCGGAGATTAAAAGTATTACATAACTGATATTGGTGTTTACAATTTGGTGTACTGGATCAAAAATGGAAGCAATTCCTTTTTCAAACGACAGAATTCCTGAAATTCCGAATAATAGTGTAGCGACAATGAATGACCAGAAAAATTGTTCTTTTCCATAACCAAACGGATGTCTTTCTGTAGGTACTCTTGAGCTTGTCTTAATTCCAATTAGCAATAAGGCTTGGTTAAAAGTATCAGAGAATGAATGGTATGTTTCAGACCACATTGCGCTACTGTTAGTCAGTAATGCTGCGATCAGTTTTGCAATCGAGATACCCAAGTTGCCAAATAGCGCGGCATACACGGCTCTCTTGGAACTTCCGACCAAACGTTATTCTCCTTTTCTCATATTCTAATTTAAGGAAGATTTACCTAGAAATTATCTCTTTCATAAAGATATTTTGATCAAGTTTGGAAAATTCATTCAAATTTATGTCGTCTCCTTTAGACATTATTTGCTTAATCTTTTCTCCAGCGGCGGGTTCAATCCACCATTTTTCACCAAACCTATTGATTAGATGTCTTTCTAGCTCTGCAGCTCGTATCGCAGCTATCATGTAACTGGGTACGTACATTATTGATTCCGGAAGGATATGATGTAGCATCCAATATTCTCCAGGCACTTCAAGGCCCATATACCTTTTGATTAGTTTTTCGTATAACCTGCTTGTTTCATAAATTGTAAGGTTTTTGCTCCAGAACTCCATTTTCATCAGGGAATTTGCAGCGTAAAAAACGATGAAGAATAGCTCCATGAATTTGTTTCTCAGTACTATCTCCGTTAACACCTTATCGTTTGTGATTCCAATGTCCTTCAAATATAATGGATTTCTTGTTAATCTTTCAATTAGTATTGAGAATATTTCGGCCACTCCCATTGGAAATTTGTATTTTTCCCAATAGCTTAGTTTCCTATCAATCGAGGCGGCATGTATCGCATGTCCCGTTTCATGATAACAGCTTTGCAAATTAAAGTACGGGCTTTCACTCTTGTATAATACCCGTATGTCATCAGGAATTTTTACAAAGAAGCAAATCGGCGATGGATATTTATTTGGTCGATCAGAGATATCAAACTTAATTTTTGAAAAATCAAACCCAATTGATTCTAGGGTTTTCCTAACTGTACGTACAGGATTAGTTCTGGAAAAATATTTCTCAATACCTACAAAAATTCTGTTTCGAAAAAAATAAAAATCATCATAGTATTCAGCATCTTTTCCGATTAATTCACTAGCATATCGCAGCTCATTTCTAAACGGTGTTTCTGCACGTTGTCCCAAATCTGTAACCAATTTCTTGAGATCCGATAGGCCTATTTTTTCACTTAATAGGTATCCATCCAGGGGATTAATTGGTTTTTTTGAAGTCTCATTTACTTTGTCAGAAAAGTTAGAATAAATTTCTCTGATTTTTCTAAAACGTAAATTGATGAGTGGAGAAATATATTTTGTCTTTTTGACAAACTCATCAAATACAATTTTTCTCTTTTTGTGATCCTTTTCGTAACTATTGAATTGTCTCCAATTATTCCAGTTCACTTGTTTTCCATTGAATTTGAAATCTTTACTTTTTACCCTAGTTCCTCTCAATTCATGCAATTTTAATTCAAGAGGCTTTGTTTTAGATTCAGAAATATTTTCAATTGAAGAAAGGAGCAATGTTTTAGGTTGAGAAAATGTCCTTACAAATATCTCTGAGATGAGTAACTTCATCTTGGCCAGATATTCTATGTTTTTCCTATCATAATCATAACCGGCAAATTGTAGATATTGTTCATTGGTTTCGGCAGAGTATAGGGTCTCATCTATCTCACACCATTCTTCTAGATTCAACATGATAACACTTGATAGAAAGATATTTAAGTTGCTTAACTGATTTCTAGAAAAATCCTTTGCCCTATTGAGATAGTACGATAGAAAAAATACTATAAGTTGGTGTAAATTTGTTTAGAAAATATTACCAGCAGGTTATTCAAATATGACACTTTGATTTAACGACTAGTGATTTGTCTAGATCCTATGACTAGCTTTACAAACCAGTGGAATAAGGAGGCCAAAAAAGATCCCACAGAAAGAATTAGAGAAAGCCTGAAATCACAAAAACCTCTAAAACCTACTATGGAATCTGCAAAAAATAGACTGGGAATTCAAACTCAAAAACTAGATACATTATTGGAAAAATTAAAATCAAAAGATAGAGCACTTTTTAATCAAATTGTTACACATTTACAAAATCATGATAGCCAACAGAGCAAGATGCTTTCAAATGAACTCTCGCAAGTTCGAAGAACGATAAAGACTATTTCCCAATTAAAAATGTCCCTTGAGCAGGTGCATATGAGACTAGAATCTACCATTGATATTGGAGATGCCCTTACTGCACTAAAACCGGCAGTTGGAACGTTATCAAAAGTAAAAACTGGATTATCTGGACTTATGCCCAACGTCGACGTAGAATTGGGAGAAATTAATGATGTCTTTAGTGATATAATGGTAAATGCAAATAGCACATCAGATATTGGCTTTGCACTAAATCCATCAGGTGGAGATGTGACTAATATACTTGCAGAAGCAAGCATAGTTGCGGAGCAAAGGGTCACAGACAATTTTCCAGATGTGCCCATGGGGACATACAATCGAAATGCTAGGTCCTCCGTCGGAGAACACACTGAATAATCACTAAGTTGTTGTCCGGCAATTGGTACGCATATGTCAAATAGAAAAACGCGATGACAGTGACCAAAACAAGACTGACTCATGGTAAAGGGTCAATAATAATCTCAACATTTCAATCCAGACAAACTGCAAATAGGATAGCAAAAGCCATGATTTCAAAGAAGCTTTGTGCCTGTGTAAATATCATAAAAATAAATTCTTTCTACTATTGGAAACATAAAATCCAATATGATAATGAGTATCTCTGTTTTTTTAAGACTGTTTCTTCTGCTAAATTGAGTAAAGAGATAAAGAAAATCCATCCATACGATGTACCCGAAATTGTGGAACTACGATTGGATAACGCCGATAAAGATTACCTGGGATGGTTAACTAATTCTATTTCTTAAGTTCCGACTGCCTGTCTTTACCTTATTGCATATCTTAGAAGGCCAACAATGCCTCCTAAAGAAGAGACTCGCAGTCCTATATCGGTAGACGCGTCAACTCCATATATCTTTCCTCCAAAAGTTTCCGTTGAATTCAATAAGTCAATGAATTCATCCTCATTGATCTTTTCTAAGATGGCGTTAGAATAGATTAGACTGTCTATTGACTTGTTAATCACAGCAGATTTAACTTCATTTACACCAATGGCATATTTAGGATCACCTTGGTGGATGAGGTACATTAGATTGTCCAGTAAGGATGAGACAATTCCGATTTTACTAGTCTTCAATAACTCTTTTAGTGAGTCAGAACGCAGAGATACAAAAATACCATCTTCGCCTGCAACGTCTATGCCTTCTAAAATGGAAATTTTGTCATTGATTTCCTTGGCAAGATAGTTAAAAAATCTCCTCTTGGTTTCTCCAGGCCCAAATAGGACTATCATTTGCTCTTGTGAGTGTAGGTTAGTAACACTCTTAATTCCTGTGAGAATTTCATCAAAAAAACTATCTATCTTTGCATTTACGGTCCTAGAACCCTGAAACCTTTTTCCACTTTGACCAGAGTAAATATTGGGTAGGATCTTTACATGAGTCCCAGTTACTAATCCTATGGCTGCTTCCTGAATATCAATTGAAATCAGGATGTAGATAGTGTTACTTCCAGAATTTCCTAATATGTCAGTTTGAATTTTTTTCCACTGTTTCTTTTCTAATATAATCATATCGTCAACCTTGATCGATATAGAATGATGAACGCCCTTGGGAACCAACTGATTGTCGCTGTTCAGTATCGTTCCTCCAATTCTTATTCTATCTACTGTTCCATCAAACTTTATGTTATCAATTCTTAGTAATATTCTTATTTTTACTCGCTCACCCTTATCGGGTCTGGAAAATTCAGACTTGTGTTTTATTGATCGAGTGGTATCCGTGATAATGTTGTCATTTAGCTCAATTATCCTTCTTAACGAAAAAAGGTCATCCAGATCTTCTGCAACAATTGCCTTGGATTTGTCAGAATGCTTCGAATCACGAACAATCATCTGTATTATCTTTCACATTGTCTAATTGTTATCTTGCGAATTAGGATCAGTACTTAATTTTGAGCTATTGTCATTTTTACCTTGTTGTTTTGAAGATTCAAGGTAACTATTTACCCATTCCTGAGTTATTACTTCTGATTCAACCAAATTTACTAAGGTATTGGGAGATGCCTCCCCTGTTACCTTTCCATTTTTCCTTCGGGTCTGTCTCCACTTAAGATGGGTGTTTCCGCTCTTTGAGGAATAAATAATGCCGAGCACTTCCTTAGCATTTACAAACGTCATTTCACGAATTTTTTTTAAGGTTACCTTGTCAGCCGCTTCAACATAGATTGCTCCGGGTTCCTCCTCACGCTCAGGAAATATTTCAAAGTCATGCATGTAACTTTCGGTAATAAAGGATCTACATGTACTTATAATGATAAACCTTCTAAAACTCTCTAGTGAGCAAGCAGCTTCTATCAGTACCAATGTGTTGATAGGATTAATTGCTATTTATCAAGTTTCTGACAAGTAGATCTCAGAAGGTGGAATTTGTTGATATATAAAATCCTATATTGGGAAGTAAATATCGTTGCAGTCACAAGCGTTTTGCAAAAATTAGGGAGGACAAACTCCTAACTCAAGATCTACTTCATTTTGACTTCAGTAGGGCTATTCCGTCATTGTTTGTCCTTTAGTATTACTTTTATCGACACTTAAAAATTAGATTGTAAATGAACGCACAAAAATAGCTCTTTGAAACTTAATTTTTACTTTGAGCTTGCATCAGACCATAAATAGCTAAAGTATTCTTTGGCAAATCCAGCAAGTCCAATATGATTGGCCCAAATTGCAATCGGTTCCACAGTACCTCTTTCGTTTCTTCCATTTCCAAGGAGAATCATAACCTCATTTATGTCGCCTATCACGCCTCCTCCAAACATGTTGTTTTTTACTCTAACCTCAGCAACTCTTGAAATTGTGAGGATCGTTTCTTTACTCGTATTTTCAGAAACAAGCACTGCTATCTTTACTCCTTTCTCAGATAACGTTCTCAAGGTAGCCTGAATGATACCAACAATATTTTCTGCCCCCTGGGGCAATGCAATGAGTAATTCCTTCTTACAATTTTGAATTATTTCTTGTACTTTATTTGCAATATTGAATAGACCCATTACTACCCATATTTCAGGCCTCTCTTTAATCCCTGTTTTTTCATAAATTGGCATGAGTTCTCGTATTATTAACTCATTGTTAGAATCCATCTTTTTCTCAATCAATGTCCTTGTAGCTTCTGTTGCGGTCTGAGGTGAATTTGGAAAGAATTTCTGCGGTCTTGAACTATTAGATTCAATCCAGCCTCTCTCTTCTAATGAATTTAAAACTTCGTATATCTTTGAATACGGGACGCCGGATTTTTTGCTTAGCTCTAAAGCTGGCATCGACCCATTCTCAAGCAATGAAATGTAGACTTTTATTTCATAACTCCCTAAACCTATCTCTTCCATCGCTTTCTTGGATTTATCAGATAAACTCATAATAATAGTTGAACTGGATTACAGAAACATACTATATATTTTAAATGCAATTTGCCGTGAATATATAAGTAAACTATTCACCCTATTATTAGTTACATTATACTTATATAGGAAAAATACAAAGTCGACATGAAAACCTAGGTGAAATTAAGTGGAATTAGTACAAATATCAAACCGTACCGTAAATAAAGTTAATACAGACAAGAGAACCATACGATTTACTCAGAGCATCTGCCCCGATTGCAATATGATTCTTGATGCGGAAGTTTTTGAAAGAGAAGGTAAAGTCTTTATGACAAAAACTTGTCCGACACACGGAGAATGTGAGGAGCTATACTTTGGTTCCTACAAGATGTATAATAAATTTAGCACATATTGGATGGATGGAAAAGGAGCACATGCGCCAAATGTAATGGTGGACAAGTGTGCATGCCCGACTAATTGTGGATTGTGTACAAACCATTTGTCACACTCTGGCCTTGCTAATATGATAGTTACGAATAGATGCGATCTTACATGCTGGTATTGTTTCTTTTATGTCAAAAAGGGCTTAGAAGGTGCCTATTTGTATGAGCCTACACATCAGCAAGTTCGAGCCATGATGAAAACCCTAAAGGCGGAAAAACCAATTGCTGGAAATTCAATCCAAATCACTGGCGGTGAACCCATGCTAAGGGATGATATTACTGATATCATTAGAATTATGAAAGAAGAGGGCGTGGACCACGTGCAAATGAATACAAATGGCATTAAATTGGCGCTTTCACCAGAAACAATGCGCCAAGTAAGAAATGCTGGTGTAAGTAATCTCTATTTGTCATTTGATGGAGTAACTCCAAGAACTAATCCAAAGAATCATTGGGAAGTTCCTTATGCCCTGGAATCTGCAAGAAAAAGCGGAACCACTGTAGTGTTTGTACCTACTGTAATAAAGTCCATAAATGATCATGAGCTAGGTCCAATTATTCGATATGCCCAAAAACATCTTGACGTAGTTCACGCAGTAAACTTCCAACCCGTTTCATTAACCGGTAGAATGGGCAAAAAAGAGCGAGAAAAATATAGAATTACCATTCCAGACTGTATAGAAAGAATCCAAGAACAAACAAATGGTGAAGTATCAATCGATGATTGGTTCCCTGTTCCATCATGTATGCCGTTGACAAATGTTATTGAGGCATTTAGCAAAAAGCCAAAATACGAACTTTCAATTCACTTTGCTTGTGGTGCTGGAACGTATGTATTTGAGGATACTCAAACCAAGAAGTTAATTCCACTTACGTCATTTGTTGATCTCAAAGGAGTCTTGGAATACTTTGAAGAAAAAGCTGACGAAATTAAATCAGGTGCAAATAGATACTGGTCAATGTTACAGGTAATCAGGAAACTAAATCAATTCATAGACCGAGACAAACAACCTCACGGATTAAATCTTGCAAAGATGTTCTCGAGTATATTGCTGAAGCGTAATTTTGACTCAGTAGGTTCATGGCATGTTCGTTCGCTCTTCTTGGGAATGATGCACTTCCAGGATAAATATAACGAAGATCTTGAGAGACTGCAGAGATGCGATATTCATTATTTGACTCCTGATTTGCGAATTATTCCATTCTGTGCATTTAACGTAATTCCAGAATGGTATAGGGATAGAATACAAAAGAAATTCAGCATACCGGTGGAAGAATGGGAAAAAGCTCATGGACAAACACTTGAAGCAGGTTTGTATCGTGGTATTATGAGAAAGGGTAAACCCGAAGCCCAAATGGGATGTGCAATGTCAGAAATGCACAAGGCAGCTGCCGAATCTATGGAAAATGACGAACACAAGGCCGTTGAATTAAGAAACGGAATGGCCGGCGCCTAAAGTTTTTGCTTCACACCCACTCTTATTTTTCGCATCCTAGTCTGTAGTCTATCCTTACTTTCTGCAAGTTAATTTTTTAGAATTCTATGATATTGGACTGAAAACAGAATAAGATTTAATTGAATGCAGTTTCCAATTTTCATAATGTCTAATATGAAATATATTCAACTTGAACCTCAAGGCGAAATTGCTCTGCTCAGAATAAACAGACCTGAAGCACTGAATGCAATGAATAGCGATGTAATTTCCGAGCTGTCTCGGACAATTGATATTGTGGGCGCAGATGAAAGTATCAAAGTTGTAATCATAACAGGGACAGGGGAAAAATCCTTCTGTGCCGGTGCAGATATCTCATACATGGTAAACATAGATCCTATATCGGCAGAAAAGTACGCCTCATCTGCGCAATCGGTACTGAATAAAATTGAACGCCTCAATAAACCAGTGATTGCAGCCGTAAACGGATATGCTTTGGGTGGCGGTTGTGAGTTAGCGATGGTTTGCGATATTCGGATTGCCTCAAGTAATGCAAAACTAGGTCAACCTGAAGTAACTATAGGAATTCCTCCGGGTTGGGGAGGAACACAAAGGCTTATGAGGTTGGTTGGACCTGCGAAAGCAAAGGAATTAGTTTTCACAGGAAGAATGGTATCTGCGGATGAAGCCCTTCAACTGGGTCTGGTTAATACCGTGATTAGCTTGAACTCTGATGATAATTTGCCTCCGGAGGCACCAAAAGATAACAAGGAGAAGGAAAAGGAACGGAATATTCAGATTGCAAAACTTCTCAATACCAAGCTTTTGAATGAATGCGTTACTTTGGCCAAGCAAATTGCTAAGAATAGTTTTAACGCCGTAAAAGTCAGTAAAATGTTGATTAACCGGGGTATGGACGCAGATCTGGATACAGGACTTCGATTAGAGATCTACGGCTGGTCCTTGTGTTTTGCACATGAAGATAGACAAAAGATGATGTCAGAATTTCTAAATAAAAGCAAGAAGTGAAAATACAGTCTTTTCTATTTCTTTCAAATCAAGAATTCGAAATTACTCTGGCCGGACCGCTTGGGCGACAAACATGGGCTGTACTTTGAATTTTAGAACCGGCAAAACCCTGTTCCATTGATTGTCCAATTTTGCGTGCGTTCTTATTGGTATTTGTGAATGCAATCATCGACGGTCCAGCACCGCTTATGGTTACTGCTAGCGCGCCAGAACTAATTGCATTTGATTTTACTTTATCATATCCTGGAATAAGGCTCTTCCTGGCAGGTTCTACAATCAAATCGTTTATCCCCTTCGATATAAGTTTGGTATCCTGATGAAAAAAACCACTTACTATGATACATGCATTTGACAAATTTCTTGTATGATCTTCTATTGGTATCCTGTTTGGTATCACGCTTCTCGCATATTTTGTTTTCTTAATTGGAGTTATCAAGTTGGGAACGCAAACTACTATTACCAGATCTTTAGGTGTGTCTATTTTGATAAATTCAAGAGATGGGAATGTTCTTACAACCACAAATCCTCCAAATAGAGAAGCGACAACATTATCGTAATGCTTTACACCCGCACTACTTACTTCACCTTCTGCAGCGAAATCCAGTAATTCATTTTCGGTTAACTTACATTGAAATAATTCGTTGAATGCTATAACGGCTGCAGCACTGGATGCGGCACTGCTTCCCAATCCCAGTCCTATTGGCACACCTTTTGTGATCCTAATGTCAAAATCGTTTTTGATTTTCTTTTTTTGAGCGATTTTCATTACGGCAAGACTCGCAGTATTTTCTTCAAGTATGGATGGAATGCTAGTATTATTGTCTAGTCTGATTCTTATTTTTCCATTCGTTGTTGCTAATTTACGGATAGATACGGTATCATAAAAAAGATCTAGTCCCAGACCAAATACATCAAAGCCTGGACCTAGATTGGCCGTTGAGGAGGGGGCCGTTGCCTTACAAAAATCAAAAGTTTCTTTCATTTGCATCACTAGTCTGCTTTTTCTTCACCAAGATTAAGTACCCTCGAGAGTGCTGCAGTAAGATTTACCATTCCACTCATTGTTAAACTTGAAACGAGTATAGGATTTTGCATTAATTTATTTTTTGATAATGCGTGTAACAGATCCTTGCTCAGCAATGAATATTCGCTATTCTTTTCACCATGCAACGAATCTTCTAGATATGATCTAGAGGACCATCTGACAATTTCCTGCAACTTGTCGATCACAAGGTCTCTTTTTGTCATTACGTCTATCTGGGACATGTTCAAACGCAGCCTTACAGAGGTTGCTATCAAGGCTATTGAAATATAATTTATTGGGCTAGAGGACGCTAAAATCCCATCAAAAGTAAAAATGTTTATCTTGTTATCAGATTCAAAGTTTGAAACGAAATAAGGACCACTAGCCCTGAATATGAATAACTCTATTTGACCAGGTGTATCTACAACCACGAAATCTGGATTCAAACTAAAAACCTCCTCCTGAATCTCATCAAGTTTTGTAGCTATTAAATCGGCAGCCATAATTAGCGCGCCATTTGGCCCCAGATCGTGTTCGGACATTATCTTGTAGATATCAATGTAATTTCTCACATCAACATCAGGCTCATATGGCAGTGAAAGCACGCCTGGATCTAGATTCAAGGAGATAGGATAGAAATTATTGTCTTTATACCATTGGATTAGTTTTGATGTAAGAAGTGATTTTCCAGATCCTGCCGTCCCGGTGACAAAAATTGATTCCAAATATACTTGAAAAATAAAGAGCTGAATATATTAATTCTATTGATTATTATATGACTAGATACTATTTTGCATTGACCGGGGTTGAAATGGAGAGTTATTGCGGTTGCAGTAAGCCTTATCCCATTTTTATTATTATTTACCTTTACCCCAGTTTCTCCGGCGGATGTGTTTTCTGTCGGACCAGTACCATTCTTGCTTTCAGTATCGGCTGTCATGGTACGAATCTTATTACAAGCATATAGGTTTAGGTATTTTATCAAACACTTCATTGGCCCTAATTATAGTACAACTCTCAAGACCATGAATGCAAGGATTGCCGGTGAATTTGTTACACAGACAACTCCATCATTTATTGGCGGTGAAATTGTAAGGATTGCATGGCTCATTAAAAATGGTGTATCCGCAGGAAAGGCCGCGTGGGTGGCCACAGCAGAAATAATTGCTGACGTTTTTGTAGGGAGCATTTTGGCATTTATTGCAGGCGCTGTGGCAATACTTAGTGGGGGTTCTTTTATTGGTATTTTGGTTATACTCGTTGCGATACCAACATTTGGTTTTTGGTTTATAGTAGTTGTGTTGTCTGCGAACAGGAATATCCAGCTACCCAATTTTGCTATGAAATTGCTTAAAAGATTTTTATCAAAAGAGAGATCAGAACGCCTGATAAATTCAACAAATATTGCTTTAGCGGATTTGTGCAAAATGAGCAGAGAAAATTTTACGTCGTTCAATTCAGTGAAGGTCCTGTCGGTAGGAATGGCAATAACGTTCGTGGCATTTGTATTTCAAGGTATATCATTTTTAGTGCTCGCGCAAGCAGTTGATCAACATGTTGGATTTTTTCAATCATTTATGGCCACATCAGCATCCACTGCTTTATCCACTCTCCCGATTACCATTGGAGGATCAGGTTTAGCAGAATTAGGCGTATGGGCGTACATTACGAATATTAGTTCCATTCCTAATTTAACTGATGTTTTGAATTCGTCTCAATTGTCAGTAATCATCGCATGGAGAATTGCTACATATCATGTACCCTTAGTTATAATGTGGATAGCTCTTATGAGTATTACAATTGGTAAAGATTCTATTGCAAATCAAATTAAGTCTAAGAATTGGGACAATAGCTAGTAAGCATTTAGAAATGATAATGTGCTAGTACAATGAGGACTTGCAATGAATAAATTAAAAGGGAAAACAGTCGTTATCACTGGAGCTTCATCTGGTATAGGAAGATCAACAGTATTTGATTTTGTCAAACAACAAGCCAAATCAATTGTACTTGTTTCCAGAAATAAAGAACGTTTGTCAGAAGTTTCGTCGGAAATCCGTGGAAAATGCGAGTCTATGGTCGTTGCATGCGACGTGTCGAATAAAACAGAGGTTCTAAAAATGGCAAAGGACGTACTTTCAGTTCATGATGTTGACATATTGGTAAACAATGCAGGAATTGGAATTTTAGGTGATGTAGCCAATCAGTCAATAGGCGATATGGAATCAGTTACCAAAACAAATTACTTTGGAATGATTTATTGCACTAAAGCGTTTCTAGATCCAATGCTAAGAAAGAAAAATGGACACATAGTAAATGTCGCATCACTGGCGGCAAGCTTTGGTATACCTGGGTTGGCGGCATATTGCGGATCAAAATTTGCTATGTTGGGTTTTTCTGAGTCGCTACGACATGAATTACATGGGACAGGTGTACATGTTACTGTTGTAAGCCCTATTGGTGTTAAGACAAATTTTTTCTATCATCCATCTTTTGGAAATAAATTCAAAAGTAAGGAACGATTTTATCTAGATCCTAGTTCTGTATCTAAAGAAATTATAAGGGCTTGCACATCAAATAGATTAGAAATAGTTGTACCGTTCTACATGCGTGGCGGAGTTTGGTTAAAACACACGATACCATACCTAGTAAATCCAATTGTGGGTACTTCTTTCCGAAAAATATTGGACATTAAAAATTGAATTAATTATTCATTCATCTTCATCTTCACCAGAACTTGTTGATGCCTGGAAATCCGATTCTACATCCATAAGCTGAAGATCTTCTAATTCAAATCTGAAAATCGCATTCATTTCAAGATTGTACTTTGTTCTTAACAACTCAACTAGCTTGGCACTTAATTCACCCTTAAACATTCTTATTTTAAATTCATAAATGGATCCTTTTAGAAAGTCCGAAATTTTTAAATTATTGGGAACATCCAAACCTTCTATTATTGTTCTCCCATCGGAAAGTGCTTCATATATTTGCAAATCAATCTTGTGCGCATCTTCGTAAACAGCTAAAATATAGCCAGATCTTGTCAGGATTTGGGGTTTATCAAACTGCACAGCTTTAATTTCGTCTTCTGCCCATTGCGGTAGCGTACCATCATCTCCGGCTGGGTCACTTTTTGCACCTTTATTTGAAACTTGAGTTTTTGACCTTGGCATGACTAACTTAGTAATGATGTACCACAATTGCTTTCTAAAAAACTTTCTACGTAAAGATCGTTAGGTTGACAGCAAATAAATTTGATAAAAGCGGGGCTGCTACAAATTGAATTTGTATATAATTAATATTTTAAAATGATTTCAATGATTGCTTTCTTTTCATCTTCCCGCCTATATTATTGGTACATTATAGAATCAAGTCATAGATATTTTTTGATATGATAATATTGTGATTAATCAAATCAACGGAGGGCAATCACACCATTAAGGCTAAAAACCTTTAATGTCTTAGACATTATAGAGCATGAAGTTGACAATAAACAAAATTTATAGTCATCTAAACTCCGTTCGCACAATGACTGTTGGAGAATTAATGGAACCGCCTTTAATCATATCCAAGGATGAGGCACTGTCAAGAATTATCAGCACTCTGCTTGAAACTGAATCCTATGACATCTTCATTGATTTGTCTGGAAAAATAGCAGCCTTGAATATTAGGGATATAATTGGAATCAAAGACATAAAAACTACCAGACCTTCATTAGTTGGGAAAATAATTCCAGCATTGAATACCGGGAGTCAAATTGGCGAAGCTGCGAGAATAATGAGTCATTACAGGATGAGAACTTTGCCTGTTGTTCGCGATGGTAACATTGAGGGACAACTTTCAGCTAGGCGTATTGTTGAATTAATCCGAAAGCAATTGACAGAGAAAAAACTGAGAATTGTCGCATCCAATGTGATGACCGGTGATCCCATAGTTATCGATTCTCACAAGACTGTCACAGCTGCCAAATCCATGATGAAAAGGAAGAGAATTGATCATTTACCAGTAGTTGATAACGGGCGTCTTGTCGGCATCATAACTTCATCTGACATTATGAATGTAATGTCACCTCCTGAAAGGATAGGTAAAAGATCAGTAGGTATTGATAATACTGAAGATAACCTTTCGATTGAAGTTTCTGGACTGGCAAACAATGATGTAATAACCGCCGGAGTAGATGAAAGTGTCCAGGTAGTGTGCGATAAAATGTTGAATTCACGGTCTACTTATTGCATAATTAAATTATGGGATGAAGTTCAAGGCATTATTACTTATAGAGACATTGTTGCACTTTTGGGAGAAAAGATAGAGGAAGAGATTCCTATGTTTATCGTGGGACTACCCGATGAACCATTTGACGCGGAACTAGCTAAATCTAAGTTTGCAAATATCACCAAATTTATGAGAAGAATTCATCCCGATATAGAACAGGCCCGTTGCCATATTAAATTGAGAAGCGTCTTAGGATCAAGGAAGAGATACGAAATAGATGTACACATAAGTTCTACTCATGGTAACATTTCTTATACCAATGTCGGCTGGGACTTGGCAAAGCTCTTTGATGAAATGACCAATGCTCTGAAAAAAAAGGTTTCCCAAAAACATAAAAGAACTCTATAGTATAGTTGGAGCTGAAATAAGGATCAATAATACTTGCCAATGAATGTAGTAATGCTTAATCAACATGAAAAATTTCTTCTTTCTGATACAACTTTGTGATACTATCATAGGATAGGATGGTTGCAAACAAAAGTAAGAATAAGAAGGAAACTCTAATGTAGTCACTTTATTTTTTACACTAGGCCGCTTGTATAACTGACGTACGGCATCCAAAATAAAATAGATATTGTTTTGTTATTAAAAGAAAATTAATACTTGACTTAATCAATGCTGGGTAATTTAAGTTACCCTTTTAGGCTATGCATAACTCTTCATTTAGTGGGTACAGATATACATTAGCTGCCTCATCCCCAATTCTTGTTGAGTGAATTCTTATACCATTTTGGATTTCTCCTCCGTCTATTCCTATTCCTTCTATGCCCAGTATTGATCCAGGTTCAATTGATTCGCCACTGGGAATGAATTGATTTCCGGGATATGGTTCTAGTGTAACTCTTTCTTCTCCCAGTATTCCTAAATCTCGTACTGAATTGGACATGACTCGTCCCCCGTCATTTAGGATTACACTAATGTCAAATAGTCTTCTAACCTTGATCATTGCTGAATATATATCAAATTCCTTGCCGGTCGTGACATAATCAATTAGATCTGATTCAGGAACGAACTTTGAAAAATAATCATATCCTGATTCATTTGTTAAGAATATAACCCGGACTACATTTTTGGGATCAAGAATTTTTATCTGCCCTTTCTGATAAAGATCGACTAACTTTAGTCTACGAAATGTTTTGTCAGATCTTGCTATTACAATTTGATAAAATACTGAATTTTCGCCCATTTTAGCCCACAGCTTTGCCAAATCCTCATAGACCTCTGGATGTGATTGTTTTATGGCGTTTCCAAAAAATTTCCAATTCCAAATATGTTCTCTATTGACGGAGAGGTTATCGGCACTTACCATCATGGCGTTTGCGCCAAGCAATATTCGATGAGTTGATGCAAAAACACTGTCTCCCAATTTTTTGGTACCTCCTGTTAAATCTAAAACGCCACCACCTGGTTTTCCAGAAATCTTGTAAATGTAACTGGCATTACCTGTTGGCTGAGCTCTTGCTGCAACGTAACTTGTGGCTTGATACGGTACTTTCATCATGCCAACATACTCAGAAGAAGCACCGACGATAATCTCTGGTAATATTTCGCCTAAATGATGAAGTCCAAGGTCCTTGGAAGGTTTTAAGACTTTTAGACCCCTTTTCATAAAATGTCGATAAACATAAACTGAAATTACTCCCTTTTCACGTAATAATGTTAACTGTTCCTTGTATCTCGAAGCTACAGATTCCACAGCTCATTTATCGAAAAGGTGGATTATGTAGTTTTAAGGAACACCAGTTCAATTCAGAAAATTCATAAATCTCTTGCCTTTACCACTAGACAATTGACAAGAATTTCCAACCTGCTAAGCGCCTTATTCTTTATTATTACGTTAATCATCCCATCATTTACTTCTTTAAATGCGGCCGAACAGATTGAAAAGGGTGCATATACCGATAACTTAAGATTCATTCAGTATCTGGACGGAAATACTGCATTACAGGAGATTAGAACAGGAAATCTTGATACATATTATTTCAGGATCCCGCTTGAAACAGTTGCATCAATTTCAAATGATACTAATTTAAAAATATATGAAAAAAATGCAGGTTCATTTGGCTTCCTGTTAAATCCTGCTCCTTCAAAGAATCCTGATATTCTAAATCCCTTCCAGTTCAAGGAAATTCGTTTTGCAATAAATTACTTGATTAATCGTGAATTTGTAGTTGATGAAATATTAAATGGCTATGGGAGCGTTGAAATTGACCCATTTGGAATCTCCTCGCCTGAATATGAGACTATTATTCCAGTTCTAGAGTCCTATAATTTCAAATATAATCCAAATCTTGCTAAAGAAATAATTGACAAAACATTGAATTCAAATGGTGCAACAAAATTAGATGGTAAATGGACATACAAAGGAACTCCCATCTCAATCAAGTTTATGATAAGGACTGATGATCTGCCTAGAAAATCAATGGGGGAAATTCTTGCAAATCAACTTGAAAATATTGGGTTTACTGTAGTAAGAGACTATGGTGATTTAAACAAAGCAAATCTCATTATCTATGCGAAAGACCCGCAAGAATTATCCTGGCAAATTTATACAGAAGCTTTCGGAGGAACATCAGAATTTGTTAGATACAATAGCGTTACAATGTCTCAGATGTACGCTCCCTATTTTAGCAGTATGCCTGGATGGGGTAATCCATCATTTTGGAATTATCGAAATTCCACCCTAGATAGCATAACCCAAAGTATTCAATTCTCTAACTTTACTTCACAAGAGGAACGTAATGAATTAGTGCGGCAAGCCGTAAAATTAGGAATGCAAGAGTCTGTGAGAATTTTTGTAGCTCAAAATATCGATCCGTATGTGGCATCATCCTCAATTAAAGGACTAATAAATGACTTTGGTGGGGGTATTTCTACCAGCAAATCTTTGATAAATGCGAGATCAGAGAAAAACGCAAGTACTATAAACGTTGGTGTCAAACAAATTTATCAAGGAGCGTGGAATAGTGTCGGAGGCTGTCAGGATATGTACTGCAGGGATATTCTATCATTAGTTTCTGATTCAGCTTCATCTAGGGATCCCTATAATGGTGAAGTAATCCCTTTAAGAAATCAGTGGGTAAATATCACCACTTTGGGTCCGGAAAAGAGACTTGCAGTGGACAGAGATGCCATATCATGGAATCCCGTTAATCAGAAATGGCAAGAAGTTGGAGAGAATACTTCGAAGAGCAAAGTTACGCTTCATGTAGTCTACTCAAATTGGCAAAACGGTCAACCAATGACTAAAGCTGACTTAATTTATCCATTTTATTTTATCTATGAGTGGTCCTCCAAAGTTAATTCAACCGATCTTACATATGATCCTGAATATGCTGCTCAAGCACAAGTAGCCCTAAAATATGTTCGTGGTATCAAATTTCTAAATGATAGTAACGTTATATCGTTCGTAGATTACTGGCATTTTGATGACAAAGAAATAGCTGATTTTGCCTCAGTTTGGGCAACCTCTCCTTGGGAAATTAATGCCGCAATAGAGAGATTGGTGAAAAACGGAGTGCTCGCTTATACTAGATCAGAAGCTACAGTAAAGAATATTGAATGGCTATCATTGATAATTCCTAGTCATGCTCAAGCCGTAAGACAGGAATTGGAAAAAATGAGATCCGAGCAATTCGTGCCCTCTTCATTAAAGGATTTTGTTACCGTTGGTGATGCCTTGAAAAGATATGATGCAAGTATTAAATGGTTGACAGAACACAATAACGCGATAATAGGTAACGGGCCATATGAAGTAACGAATTATAACCCTACCGGAAGAGTGATAACTCTTACAGCGTTCAGAGACAGTTCATATCCCTTTGCTAAAGGATACTGGTCGGTTTATGAAACAGCAAAACTAGCGAAGTTTGAGCAAATTCAACATCCAAAAGTGGTTACGAGCGGGTTGCCATTAAGTATCTCTGGTAATGTCACCATTGGAGGTAACCATGAAAGTAATGCTTCATTGACATATTTTATCTCTGATAAGAATAATCGCGTCATAACTCAAGGAGAGGCTAAATGGATCGACGATAAAGGCAATTTCATTATTACGGTTAATGGTACTACTACCAAGACAATGTCTATAGGACCAAACCAAATTGAATTATTTGTCAAGAGTGATTATGCTCTAAAACCTGATATCTATAGTGGTACTCTTATAGCTGTGCCAAATACATCAATCGTAAAATAGGTTATTGATTAGCATATAAGATCCCATTTACTCTGAGGAGTTTTGGCAACACTGATCAGAGAAACCGATTGATGATGATGCATTTATTAAGATATATTCACAAGGTAACTAAGTAATAGCATTTGGGCCTAGGAAGAACCTTACTTTTTCGTTCATTTAACATGTTTCTAGTTTTGTTCTCCATCCTACTTATTACGGTAACTTTACTTGGGCCAACTCTTGACAAACTGCTTGTTGACGCCATACGCAATCAAGTGATAGATGAAGTGAATCAAGGGTCGCTCAAATTTCAAAATTTAGAAGAAAGATCATCTTATATAAATAGCCAAATTGAACTTAGGTCTAAGACATTTGGTTTGGATCAAGACTCTTTCACTTTATCAAAGTTAATTCATAGGGTTGTAAGTGTAATGACTCTTGATTTGGGAAACTCTCACTATTTCAGTACCGATTTTGGATCAACTAGCGTACGAGATATAATATTTGAAAAAGTCCCTAAGACTCTCTTGTTGTTTACAACAGCAAACATATGCGTTACTGTTATTGGTATTTTCCTAGGTACGTATATAGCAGGTAAAGAAGGGTCTTGGTGGGACAAACTGAATTCGATTTTTGCCATATTGAGTAACAGCTTTCCATCATGGTGGTTGGCCATGATTATGATTCTAGTTTTCGCCTTCACACTTCATATATTCCCAGCAAGGGCAACTCCTCTATCGTCGCCTTCTGATCCTAACTATATCCTTGACCTGATATACCATATGACCCTTCCCCTTATCACGTTGATAATTTTTTCATTTGGGACTTGGGCGTATCTTGTGAGATATTTCCTAATAAACATCCTTAATGAGGATTTTATTTATGCAAAAAAAACCATGGGAATTTCTAGACGAAAAATCCTATACTCTCACGCACTTAGAAATGCTGGACCACCGATAGCGACTTCAGTAGGATTGGGATTATCAGGCTCTTTTGGAGGAGCTATCATATTGGAAGCCGTTTTTGATTGGCCTGGGATGGGCAAACTCTATTATGATTCTATAGCACTGTTTGATACACCGATAATTATTGGATTAACATTTGTCTCTACAGTAATTTTTTTAGTAACAATTTTCATAACCGATATTGCCTACACGCTATTGGATCCACGGGTTAAAGGGGGCTAATTTTTTGCAAAAAAGATTATTATTGGGTCTATTAAGATCTCGGCGTGGTAAAATCGGATTATCTATTATAGCCTTTCTATTATTATTAAGTGCACTTGCACCGTTAGTAATCCCAATTAAGTCATATTTTATGTGGAATGTTCCGGACTATTGGATTAATAATCCAAAAACTTCGGCTCCTTATTGGACTAATATATTAGGACCCAAAGAATTTGAACATATATCCTTAGGTAGGAACGATGCTAAAATTTCTTCAGAATCGTTGGAAGGAATTAATGTAGTTGACAATAACTTTAAAATTAATATGAAATCAGATAGCTTCCCTGATGACTTTATGTTTCTTTACTCAGCCAGGTACAGTGATGTTCCTCCAGTATTGCAAATTGACATTACAAGACCTGATAACAATACTTTTACCGTTTATTACTCCTCCTTACCCATGACAAATAAGGCAAATAGTTCTTTTTCAGACAGAATTTTTTCTACGAATAATGATGTAAAAGAAGCCTTAAATCAATACCAAAATCTCTTTAGTTTTCCGATATCTGGTTTTCAACCGCAAATTTTATTATTTTCAGATTCTGCTAAACCGACTGTTCTTAAAGGAGAGTACCAAATATCGCTAAAATTCTACTTGTTTGATAACTCCAGCAGGGTAGAGGACGCCGGTATAATTCTTGGCGGTAGAGTGTTTGGTATCATGGGAACAGATGACTTAAGAAGAGATCTTTTAACAGGAATCATTTGGGGTACTCCAATAGCATTATTCATAGGTCTAACAGTTTCAGTATTCTCAATAGCAATCGGTATAATTTATGGTGTAGTATCAGGTTATAGGGGAAGGAGAACAGATGAAGCAATGATGCGTATCAATGATATTTTTTATGCCCTACCAACTTTGCCTCTACTTATTCTATTGATGGTTACTTTTGGACGTAGTATTTTTCTGATAATCGGTTTTTTAATGATTTTTAGTTGGATGGGGACCGCAAAAGTAATTAGAAGTATTGCATTACAGATGCGCAATTTTCAGTACGTTGAAGCGGCCAAACTAATGGGGCAGTCGGATTTAAAGGTAATTTTCAAGCATATTATTCCCCAATTACTTCCACTTACATTTGCAAGTGTGGCAATTTCAGTGCCAGGAGCTATACTTGCTGAGGCCGGATTAAGTTTTCTCGGTTTGGGCGACCCATCATTACCCACATGGGGTCAAATCCTTCGTGATGCAAACACAGCTGACGCAGCGTCAAGAGGTTTATGGTGGTGGATAATTCCTCCTGGTCTCATGATTGCATTGACTGGCCTAGCATTTTTCTTGATTGGTAATACGCTTGACTCTATTGCAAATCCTCTAAGAAATAAGAAAAAGAAAGCTTAGTATGGTCTGAATTAATCTTATGATTTACTTGAATGTTTTAGCAAGACCTATTGTTATTATCCTGAGAAATTACTAATTGATTTTGGTCGCTACAACTAGATCTACAAAATAAAAAAGATAACATCTTTCATTTACCTTCAATATCCAGGGAATATAGGAATCCCCAGATTCTGTATTGTATCCCATGCTTTCTAACTTTTTTCTGACCTGGATTGAATCAAGTTTATCTTTAGAATTATTGTCAACAGAATCGTAAGGGTCAAATATGATTAGCTTTCCTTGCTTTTTTAAACAAGCATTTACGGCAGAAACCAATTTGTAAAAATCAATTCTATCAATAACATTTAAGGCAACTATACTCTGAAAAAAATGCGACTCAAAGGGGAGGTTTGTAGCATCGGATACAACAAATTCAATATTGTCAATCTTTCTATTTTGCATTATTTTTCTGGCTTCTAATATAAACGAAAATGAGAGATCCACCCCAAATACATATGATAGTTTTTTTGACAGCTCAAAGGTGCTTGAGCCAATGGAGCAACCTATGTCCAACCCAATTCCATTTAAACTTAAGTTTTCATCTGTCAACATCTTGTAAATGTTATCAGGTTTTATTTCCTTCTTCAATAATGACAACAATCTATCACCTGGAGGGAAATCATAACGAAAGTGCAAATAAGAATCATACCATCTACTGTTCTCTTCGTAACGATCACTCATTGTAGGGCCATGGATCTTTAGTCCTTCTGATTTCAGATAGCTTTTAATTCTAGATGATTTGCAATTTACAATCCATTTACCAAAAGTGTTGATTCGTTGACTTGCGTATTTACTAAAATTCTCTACTAATAGTGGCACCCCGTCAAGTATGAGATATTCTGAATTACAATATTTGCATGAAAGAAATCCTTCTATGCAGTCGTCTCGTACTTGTAAAATCGAATCGAGGTCTAATTTTCCTTTTTTGCAAGTTCTATTTACACATCGTAAATCTAAAGTAATTTTTTCTTTCATAAATTATTACTCCGCTACATACCAATCAGAGATCTTTTCTCAATTAATGTGTCACTTTTGACTGTGCAGCTTTGATATTATCGAATACATTTTTTCATATGATGAATTAATATTTTTCTTGTTACTATAATTTTTCCTTATTTTGTTAATTCTTTTTTCAAGATTACCATTATCTTTTGTAATCAAGTTTAATAATTCTGTAGATTCTGCATTATATTTTTTCAAATAAGTTGGTAGTTCCTTGTTATCTGCAAGTAGTGAACCTATCAATGATGAATTGTCGGTTAATATACTTTCAAAGAGGAGTGTTTGAAGATAGAACGTAGTTCCCGAGAATTTCTTTAGTAATGGAATATTTTCATTGCATAATGTCGTTGCCAATAAAAGATTTACATAATATACCATTCCGAGAATTATTGCCATTATTCTGTCATGATATTTTGAGTCTTTTATAACAATCACTTTTGATTCATTAAACATTGACTTTACTAATTTTTGTTCTTTTATTTCATTTCTAATTGGTATCATCAATATTTTTGTATTACGACTGTTCTTTGCTCCAGGACCAAACATTGGATGAATTGAAAGAGTAGTCAATGAATCTGGAATTTTTAATAAAGATTTAAAGATATCTGTTTTGACTGAAGTTATCTCTACTATACAAGCTCCTTTTTTCATTATTCTGGCGCATTTGTTTATGACCGAAACTGTTGTCTTGATTGGTACGCAAATAATTACAATATCTGCATTTTTAACACATTGATCTAATGTTTTGCATGCAGTTATTCTATGACCTTTAACCTTCAAATCTAAATCTATATCTAAAGAGAACTTTCGCTTATCATAGAGTGACACATTGTAGTTATTCTTTCTTGAAAAATAGTTGCAGAACCATAGCCCCATTTTGCCTGCACCTACTATTGCAACAGATTTACCCATTTTATCGCAAATCCGTAATTTTTCTTATTATTTTTAGTCCCTCATTTAGAGACTTAATTGGTTGACATGCTGAGATTCTAATGAAATCTGAATACGCTTCCCCAAAACCAGCCCCAGGAGCTACAGCAACCCCCTCATTCAGTAGTTCAAAAATTGTCTTATTGACATCAACACTTTTGTTAAATCTAACAAAATAGTACATACCCCCATCTGGATTGATGTAATCACAAGGAAGATTTTCCAGTTGCTTTCCTATGAATTCTAAACGTTTCTTCATTAAAATCTTATTCTTGGTAACATCAGCATTCAATGCTGCAACGGCGGCATATTGCATAGGTTCTGCTACACTTGTTATTGCTATGGCTTGAATTTTAGAAATTTTATCTATTATATCCTTAGCGCTTATGGCATATCCGACCCTAAATCCCGTCATAGCATGACTTTTTGAGAATGAAGATACCATTATGCTTTTGTTATATTCAAAATCTAGGATACTCTTATAGGGAACATAGGAGTACATGGAGTACACCTCATCGCTGAGAACATAAATGTCATTTTTGCCAGCCAATTTAAGTACAGCATCTATCTGTTGTTGACAAACTATTTTGCCTGTTGGATTATTGGGAGAGTTTAAAACTATCATCTTGGTATTTGGAGTTATCATCTGTTCTAATTGATCCAAATCTAATTCCCAATTTTGATGCACGTTAGTCTTGACTGCCTTGACCTTTACACCAATAAAATTTGCACAATCTCTATAAGCAGGCCATGCAGGCTCAGAAATAATTACTTCATCGCCTACAGAAAGTGTAGATACCATTGCACTAAAAACTGCAAACCTAGCTCCAGGAGTAACTATTACGTTCTCTTCCTTTACTGATTTTTTCTTTGCTATTGACTTTCTTAGTATTGGAACTCCAGTGGTCTGAGTATAGTGAACACGTTTTTTTTCAAAAGTCTTCGATAATTCATTCTTCACGCTTACAGGAGGCAAATAATCGGGCTCTCCGACTTCTAAATGAATTATTTTTTTTCCTTCTGATTCTAGTTGTTTTGCCTTTAAAAACATGACCATATGATCTATCTTTGGCTCTTTGCTTGAGTGTTTTGACTTTTGAATTCTTATTGATTCCAAAAATAACAAATTTAATAATCTGCCAATAAATTCTGTTTTCAAGCCTACTTGTATTCCCAAATCATTTACATACCTTGCTATATCCTGTTCAACAGTAATATCCTCTATTTTCATCATTAGATTATTTTTGATATTTCCAATTTCACCTGCTATGCTCATTCTTTTTTGTACAAGTTTTATTATATCAGCTGTTACAAGTCGCATGTCCTCACGAAGTTTTTCTAGTTGGTGTTCTTTATTGTCGCTCATTATTTTCGATCACTTAATACCGGTGGTATGAGCCTCCATCTAAGCGCGTGGTCAGCCAAAACGAGCGAAACTAATGATTCAACCACGGGTACCGCTCGGGGAACAACACAAGGATCATGCCTTCCAGGAACAATAATGTCACATTCTGAATTTGTAATTAAATCAACTGTTTTTTGTTTTTTTGCAATGGATGAAGCCGGTTTAAATCCTATCCTAATTACTAGGGGCATTCCATTAGTTAATCCACCCAAAATTCCGCCTGAATTGTTAGTCTTGGTAATTATCCTATTGTCGTCAGATAGCACATATTCATCGTTATTTTCAGAACCTTTCAGCGTTGCTCCCGAAAATCCTGAACCAAATTCTATTGCCTTTACTGATGGAATGCTGAATAGTGCTTTGCTGAGATCTGATTCCATAGAGGAGAAAATCGGCTCTCCCAAACCAACCGGTAATCCTGTGGATATAGATTCAACAATCCCTCCTAGAGAATCTCCATTTTTCTTTACATCAAGAATAATGTTTTTCATTTTTTGTGCAATTTCAGGAATGGGACATCGGACATCATTTGAATACCTATTTTGTTTCGCCTGTTCATATGGCGGAGAATTGCAATTAATTTTACCTATCTGAGTGGTATAGGCAATCGTTTCTATTCCCAGTGAGTACTTTAAGAGCTTTTGCGCTATCGCTCCACCCATTACCATTGTTGCTGTTAATCTTCCAGAAAATCTACCACTTCCTCTATAGTCAGCATAGCCACCATACTTTATGAATGCCGGATAGTCTGCATGACCTGGACGGGGACTATTTTTTAATACATCATACGGTCTTGAGTCTGAATCTTTATTCCATATTATTGCGCAAATAGGAGCCGAAGTTGTATAACCATTAAAAATTCCTGATAATATCTCTACTTTGTCTTCTTCTTTTCTCTGGGTTGTAATAATTGATTGTCCAGGCTTTCTCTTATCTAATTCACTCTGCAAATCTGATTCAGAAAGTGGTAGTCCAGAAGGGCAGCCATCGAGTACCATCCCAATACATTTTCCATGACTTTCACCAAAACTGGTTAAAGTGAGTTGCTCGCCCAAAGTATTACCAGTCATTTTATAGATATTGAATCCACCCGTGTATCATATATATTGTCTTTATCTTATTTTGTCACATTAGTTAAAAAACTCTTCAGAGAGAGTGAACTCAGATCAAAACTAACTGAATTTTGCTCCAAGCGTTTTCATTTCTTGTATAAATGAGGGGTAAGAAACATCAACTGATTCCACACCTTCTACAAAAGATTTTTCTGTCATCATTGCCGCTATTGTGAAACTCATAAAGAGCCTGTGATCATTGTGTGAATCAAGTCGAGCGCTCTTGAGTTTTTTCGGTGAGTCTATCTTTATTTCATCAGTCAATACTTGCGTTTTAGCTCCGAGTTTTCTTAATTCTGATGCAATTATTCTCAATCTATCTGTTTCCTTGTAACGTGTGTGCGAAACTCCGTAGATCCTTACAGGATTCCTTGATTTCAAAGATAAGATGGCCACAACAGGAAGCAAATCCGGGGTATCTGATAGATCAAATTCACCTCCATCAAGATCTTCGGCTCCATAAACCTTCACGGTACCATTTTTCTTATTGATCACAATTTTTGAGCCCATTTTCTTTAGGATTTCAAGAATTTTTGAATCGCCTTGTGGTAACGAAAAGTCTAGGTTACTAATTTTTATATTGTTCCCAACGAGTGTGCCTGCGGCTAGCAACAATGCAGCTGTAGAAAAATCTCCAGGAATAGTAAATGTAGTAGCTATATATCTATTGTTAAAGATGTGATAGTTTTTATAATCTTTGGAATATTTTATTTTGCCCCCAAATTTAGACATAACATTAATTGTCGATTCTATATATGATTTTGATACCTGTTTTCCAGTTACTCTCATGGATATTTCTGATTTAGCACAAACTCCAGAAATAAGAATTGCTGAAATAAATTGGCTTGATATAGACCCATCAATAGTAACATCTTTTCCTTTAATTCCTCCACCTTGCACAATTATAGGAGCTCTATCATTTTTTCTAATAGAGAAGCAATTTATGCCAAGCTGCCTAAGAGCCAACAATAATGGTTGCATAGGTCGCTTTCTAATGCTCTCATCTCCTGTGATTACAACATATCCGTCTTCGAGCAAAGACGAGATCGTCGTAACAAAACGCATAGTTGTTCCAGAATTCTCTACATTGATAACATTGTTAGGAATTTTTAAAGTATTTTTTCCAGAAATAATTAATTCATGATCGGCTATACTTATTTTTACTCCAAATGCTCGACATGCATCGATTGTTGCAATCGTGTCCCTTGAAATAAGAGGATTAATTATGTGAGACCTCCCATCTGCTAAAGAAGAAATGAATACTGCTCTGTGTGTATAGCTCTTACTGGGAGGGCATCTAACGGAACCATTTAGTACAGACTTTGATACAATTATGCTACCCAATCTCTCTCACAATAGATGCCTTCTGGTTGTTTGTATTCGAAACAATGACCCTGCCATCAAAATCAGATAATATTGATCTTATTTTTTGCGCCTGATCTACATGTACTATCGCCGCAATCGCAGGACCGTTCCCAGATATGCTGGCTGCCAGGGCGCCGTTCTCTAAACAAGTTCTCGTGATATTGTAACTATTTGATAGTAAGCATGATGTTAAGACCCCGTTTAACGTCATGGCCTTCCAATATTGTCCTGAGTTAGCCAGGTGAAAGGCCTCCAAATAAATATCTGAGAGTACTCTAAGTCTACTAATATCTCCTCTTTTTTTATTATTTGGCAGATAAATTACTGCGCATATATCCGTGGGTGAATTTTCTCTTTTACATATTTTTCGCTTATAGTTATCTGTAGTAACGAAGCCACCGTAATAACACGCAGTGGAATCGTCATATGCACCGGTAATTGTCGTTTTGGCATAAAACGATGCATTAATGGCAGTATTCAGTATATTTTCGTCATCCATGTCCTTATTCAAAAGTGATTTACATGCAAGAGCAACGGCATTTGATACTGCACTTGAACTCTTCAGACCCATGCCTGATGGTATCTCGGAATTTATATTAATTAATAATTGATTATTGTTTAGATATTTTGATGGGATAATGTCATAAATTATTTTTTTTATCATGGCACTACCTCCTCCCTTTTGAAAGATTATCCCGGATCCTTTCTTTGAATCTAATTCAACTTTGACCGTAAGGGAAATCCCCATTGCAGAGCCAAAACCTGTTGCAATGGCATTTACAATAGTCACAGCGCCATGAACTATTGACGTTACCTTTGCGGTCATGCAGGCTCACCAAATTTTCCAAATAGTACTTTTTTCATGGGTTCAATGGGTGGATCACGTTGAAACCATATCTTGAATGATGCAAGTGCCTGTTCTAGCAACATTTCATAACCGTAAACCACTTTGGCACCAGCCATCCTTGCATTTTCTAACAAGTTTGTATTAATAGGCTTATACACAATGTCATATACAATTGCATCCTTTCTTATGCTGCTGGACTTTATCAAACTCTGTTCATCCTTCATGCCAAGTGGAGTCGTATTTATAATAAGATTGGATTTTAAAGAAATATTCTGAATATTATCCGAGGAAACAATAGATGATTTTAATCCCAATTTTTTTAACATATTAGCCAATTCTTTAGATCGATCAGTGTTCCTGTTGAAAATATTGATGTTTGCAATCCCTCTTTCACCTGCCAATGCAACAGCTACCGCTCTAGCTGCCCCTCCTGCTCCCAAGATAGTTACCTCAAAACCACTAAAATCGATCCCTCGTTGACGTAACGGCTTGATGAATCCTGATACGTCCGTGTTATACGCACAAAATTTCCCGTCTTCATTATTAATGGTATTTGCCGCTCCTACCAACTCTACAGTTTTATCATACTGGTCAACATATTCTAAAACCCTAACCTTATGCGGCATGGTCACATTGAACCCACCAATATTTATGGCACGTAGGGAATCGAGAGAATTTTTTAATTGTCCCTCTTGTACCCTGAAGGCGATGTAACTACAATTTAGCCCAAGAGAACTAAATGCAGCATTATAAATTGCAGGGGATAATGAATGGTCTATAGGATCACCGATTATACAATACGTTCTAAAATTAAGGTTCATTTATTTTTCAGTTTGTTTCCAACCCTGTCGTATATTTTTTTCATTAGGTCAATGTCAAGTTGGCCTGGGGCCATGGGATTGTCCAGAGAAGCATAGGTAAAAGGTGCACCTCCATATAATGTACATAATAATCTCGATAATACCCCGAGATCTCCCATCGCAAACGCGATTAGATTTGTATCAATATTACTATCGTACAGTGAAAGAAAATTAAGATTATCCTTAAAAGATCTTGCAGTAGTAACCAATTTGACATAATTGCTATATCCTCTCATGTCTCTAAATTTTTCTAAAAGCGACGTTGCGTCTGGAGTTTTTCTAAAATCATGAGATGATACCAGTATTGGGACTTTGTTATATTTTAAGAATCTCCTAAACTCCCTGTCTTTTTTTAGAATTGAGAATTCTATGTCAAGTAACATTGGCTTGGCTCTGGCCATTTTCTTCAGTAGCGACACTTGTTCTATGCGAGTTCCATCAAAAAATCCACCCTCTTTTTTCGATCTTAATGTAAAAATCGCTCTATTTCTTACTTCACTGGAAATCACTAAAGCTCTGTCAATATCTTTGTATATCATATGATCAAATCTGATTTCAACATAATTCGCTTCTTTCTTGATGGCCTTTGAAAATAAAGATGGTAACTTGTCTACAGAATCTGTTGCCAGTGTAACACAAACATTGAACTTATTTCTAGACAAATTCATCAGTCTTTCGGAGCTAATAATTAAGTAGGTTTGCGCTGTTCAATTCCGCGCCAATTCCGTATCCTAATAGGGCTATACCAGTTCCTAAACCAGACATTTCTATTCCTCCTTTGACCCAATTTTTCTTTGCCAGGTTGGCCTTTTTGGCACCTATTAGAAAAGAAGAAGTGATACTAATTGCAATAGCTATCGATAATGAAAATTGAATAGGAACAAAACCAGTTTTAGATAACAAATATGGTAATATAGGTAAAACTCCGCCTATTATGAAAGAAACAAACATGATAAGAGCTCCTTTGATGGGGTTTCCGACAATATCCAAGTTTAATCCTAATTCTTCAGTCAACATTGTTTTGAGCCAAACTTTCTTATTTGAAGTAATTTTATCTGTCACTTTCTTTACCAAATCTTCATCAAAAGCTTTTGCCTGATAAATTTCTTCAATTTCCAATCGTTCTTTTTCAGGATATGTTTCAATCTCAAATTCCTCTCTTTTTATTTCCGATTCTAAAATTTCTCTTTGAGATTTTACGGCCAGATAATTTTGTACTGCCATTGCCTTTGCACCTGTGAACATCCCTACGAGAGATGCTAATATTATAAAGTCAGCCGAGCTGTTTGCCCCTCCGACGCCAGCAACAATACCAAGTGAGGTGTTTATTCCATCACCAAATCCAAATACAAAGTCTCTGATATGATTGGATTCTTTTATGTGTGGTTCAATATGTCCAGAGTTATTCAACATGGATTAATCAATGGTTGGGTAATTTAACAATAACATAACGAAGCAAGTTCGTTGTTACAAAAACACCATTTTTGTATCATGGGCGCAAATAATCCTAGTAGAATGTATCCCGCGGGCAGGATTTGCTCCAGAAAAGCATGAAAACTAATCTGTTTGAGCCTGCGACTCTTCGGTCGCTGCAAATGTTAGCCTGATAGGCTGTTTCACGAGTTTAGCAATATATGCCAACTACTACAGCCGAAAGCTCTACCAGGCTGAGCTACCGCGGGACATTTTTGGTAATGAATTCTGGTTATATAAAATAATTGAATGTTATAACACGATAGGCCAAGAATTTATCTATCTATTGCCCGACAAATGCCCATAATGGTTATGTCTATTGTCTCTGTCGACCCAATATTGTCAAAATGATTATTTATGTGAAAAATCATACTGACCATATTGAAAGATTACGATCATCAGATAATATGGTTAGATTATTTTAACAAGAATTTGTCGCGAAAAAAGGGTCGAAAAGTAGGCAAAGGTAATTCTGTATATGATCCTACAATGCAGGAGCTTATAGCCGCATCAAAAACTCTGGATTTGGACTTCTCGGAGGAAGAGACTAATAATCAAGCTCGGTACCCAAGAAGAGCTTTTGTAAAATCAGGATATATTATGATTTCAAAAAAAGAGAAGAAATCGGCCATAATTAATCAAATTGCAAAAATGATGATTGAGACAAGACAACAGAAGCATTGAATGTTCCCGCATTTTCAAGATTGCATTTCAATAAATCTTCCTACTGTAATCCCAATCACTAATGATAGAATTTATTTATCTTGAAACTAACTTTTATTGACAGATTAAAATGATAATGAGTGTATGATAAGCTTTATTACAGATTGGAAAAAATAGGTGAAATTCTCCACTTGGCCAAGAGTGGAAGGCTGATAGTCAAAGTTGATGAACAAATTAGTCATAAATTGATTGGTCAGGCGCTGATAGATGATAAAGGTACTAAAATTGGAAAAATTATTGAATTAATAGGATCTGTCAAATCACCTTATGCGTCTGTAATCCCTACAGTTGGTTCAAAGTATTCTGTTGGTGGAAAAGTATTCACATCGGATGCTCACAATCAACAATTTAATTCATCAAGAAAAAGAGGCAAATTGAAAAGGAGGAGAAGGACATGACGTCTGTTGAATATTGTTCTCAATGTCCCGAGTGTCAATCGAAGATTATTCTTGATTATGGTAAGGGTGAATATGTGTGCAACAAATGTGGTTGCGTTGTTATGGAACAGGTAGACTATTATGGGCCAGAAAATAACTCCACTGATTTTGAAGAAAGAAATAAGAGCACTAGAGCTAGTGGCTCGACTAGTTTATCACTTCATGATTTCGGTTTAAGGACCGAAATAGGAAATACCTCGAGAGACTATAGCGGGCGGGCTATAGATTACCAAAATGTTGAACTCATGAATAGATCTAGAAGATGGCACAGTAGATTGAGAGTTAATTCCTCAAAAGAAAGAAGATTGTCGAATGTACTCTCAAAGATCAACGAGGTGTGCTCTGTTCTCTGTCTTAGAAAAACAATTAATGAGACCGCCTCTATGATTTATCGTAATTTTGAAAATAATAGTAAGGCCAAGGGAAAGTCTATAACATGTATAGCATCAGCCACTATCTATTTGGCTTGCAAGAGATGTGGCGTTGTTAGATCTATAGAAGAAATTGTTCAGGCAGCGGGCATATCCGAATTTGACAAGTCTAGCGTAAAATTGGCTTCAAGATATTACAGATCTATGGTTATGGAAATGAACAAGATAGACGAAATGAAAATTAAAGAAAATTCTCATTCAATAACGAGCAATTCAGAAAACTCACATTCGGAGTCGGAGGGTAAATCGAAGGCCATGTCATCTTCCTTCTCAATGTCACGCTCGAGTCCTTCGTCCTTTGCAATAGACAACTATATTTCGAAACTTGCTAATATCGCAAAAATAGATACAAAAATTGAGAGACTGGCATTGGAAATTGCTCAAAAAACAAACAATAATTTCTTTTCCGATGGAAAAGCACCCAATGGATTGGCCGCCGCATATATTTACCTTGCATCAGTACTTTTGGGAGTAAACCTGCTTCAGATTGACGTATCCAATTTTGCTGGTGTTACTGAAGTTACTATCAGAAATAGATGCAAAGATATTCTAAATAATTTCAAACTAGTCGTTAATGCAAAACCAGCAAGCTGCTAAATCCAATAACATTAGGATTAAACTTTCACTTTAATTTTATGTTCCTTTGCTTTTTGTACATTTGGATTAGTTCAGATTCATCTGTTATATCTTGCGGACTTTTGTCAAGCCGTATTTTCTTGGTAAATTTCGGAAATCTTAATGACAATCCAAAACCTTTCCTAATCGAATCCATGCCCGCATCATATTCGGGACTTAATGTTATTTCCGAGGCAATTATTTCTATTGCTACCGTGGGTGTGAACCAAGTATCCATCTCGAGTTTCGAGTAAACGTGCGGATGCCTCTTAGGTATTATATGTTTTCCCAATTCGCTAAATAATTCTTCTAAGACTTCATCTGTAAAACCACTTCCTACCTTGCATACGCTTTTGAAAACGTTCTCTTTCTTATCGTATATTGCAAGCAATAGAGCACCATATTTCCCTACCCTCCTACCCTTACCAAATGCTCCGCCAACTACAACCAGATCCAAACTATCAACTAATTCACTTCTATATTCTCTTTTGATTTTTATCCAGGCGAAGCCTCTTGCCCCAGCTCTATAAGGACTGGTAGTCTGTTTTACCACCAAACCCTCACAGCCGTGTTCTATAGATTTAGCCATAAATTTTTCAAGCTCCTCAGTATTAGTTACAATCTTTTGTGGTATGAGAGTTATTTTCCGATTTACTGATTTGGTAATCACGTCCTTCAGCAGGTTCCTCCGGTCTTCATAGGGAAGATTGGTTTTATCCTTGGCCGTAGCCCAGAGAATATCAAACACATTAACAGAAACCGGGTATTCTTCCACATTCTTGGCTATATCGTATTTCCGCCGCCTGTGCATAAGCTCTTGAAAAGGAAGATACTCTTCAGTATACTTATTGATTGCAACAACTTCGGCCTCAATTATAAAGTTTCTCAAGCCAATAGTTTTAGAGGCCTCGGCTACATCGGGATAATAGTGGCTTATGTTTTCCAGGCTCCTTGAAAATATTTGAACCTTCTTATCCTTTCTATGAATTTGTACTCTTTCGCCATCGAGTTTGAATTCAACAGCTCCTCTTCCAGAGACCTTTTCTATGGCTTCTTTAGTAGTTTGAACTCTTTCTGCAAGCATTGGTCTTATCGGTATAAACAATTCTATCTTAATTGCAGTAACAGCCTTTATTCCATCCTTTGCCAATATTTTTGAAACTCTTCCCAAATCACTTGAGACATTATATGCATTTTCTAAAATTTTCCTATTTTTTTTATCAGATGTATAAGCTAGTGCTAGGGCATCCATGATGGTAATATCAGCTATTCCAAGTCTTAATGTTCCAAGCGCGAATCTAATAATATATTTGCATTCTTTAGGAGGAGCATCATTAAAAAGACTTGTAAACAATCTCAATTTTATTTCCTGTGAGCCTTTGCCAGTTATTTTAGATATTTTATCGAAAATTAGATAGATCCTGTCTATAGTAACCTTCTCATTAAAAAGTGTCGTCTGGACTTTATTCTTCATTATATCTTCTGCAACGCTTCCCAGATCTCCTATTTTATTATATTTTTGATTTACTTTGTCTACTGAAATATTTGATATTTGTGAAATCATGCGAATAATCATTTTCTCCGCTATTCCCATTTCAATGCCTTCGTAATCCGGTCTGATTTTCCCCTGGATAAGATAGATTATTTTGTCGATGAGATCGGATGAATTATTTTTGAAAAGTGTAACTAAATAGTCAGTAAGTTCTAGTCTACTTTTTGTCTGTTCCATTTCTTCCAAAATTTCAACGAAACTGGAAAAATCCAACATTATTTGTTAATGGAGGATGTTTTAAAATATTTTATTTAACCTTAATTCCAAAATTCCTTTTGATTTGATGGAAGAAGCCGCTATCGCATGAAAACTGATTATACTTATTCCATAGAATTATAAATTGGGTCGATATTGGTGTTACTATGGGAGGAGCCAAGAAAAAATCAATAGGAAGTCAGGAAAAGACATCCAAGGACACTCCAGCTGCTGATGACAAAGGAAAGAAGGGTGAAAAGAAGGGTCCAATTAAAAAGCAAAAATCGTCAATAGTCATAGAAGAACCTCAAGGATTAAAGACTATAAAAAGTATGAAACCAATTACATCTCACGCTTTAGCAAGGTCAATGAGCGTAAAGATTTCTATAGCAAATTCATTTCTACGTACTCTTGAATCTAAGGGAATTGTAAGGCCAATAGGTGGATATAGTGGACACAGAATTTATGAACTTGGCCCTACGGAAGCCATATCACAATAAACATTAGTATCTGGCAGCGACGCAAGGCGAAATTATAAGAACTTTAGTTATCAGACAGAAATAGATATTCCTTATTTTCCTATTTGAATACTGAATAGAAATTATTCTAGCGGTATACATATTTTACCTATGCCGCTCATGAGATTTTCAGGCAAATTTCATTACCTGGTAGAAGGCAGTGTTTCTTGTTCATAAATGAAACACCTTCAGCCTTCTACCAGTTTCCGGTCATAATCTTTGGTTAAAATGGAACATTCAAAAAAAAAGTCTGCGCTCCTGTGACACAAACTGACGTATCTGAAATGGTATCAAGTACATTCCATACCAAATTTCACTCCTGGATTCAAATATGCCACACTGCTTGATATAATCAATCTACTATTATCCGGTTGGTGAACTCATTTGCTATATTGGTTGTCATAGTCTTAATGACATCTTTTTCTTCTTTAAAGTTAGCAAGACACCACATAGCTTTGACCAGTGCAGTTTCTGAAGTTGTATTAAATAAAGGAATTACCCCTAGATTCAAAAGATCCCTTCCGGTATCATAGACCGTAAGTGCAGTTCTACCCCAAATACATTGAGACGTCATGAATACAAAGATCCCTCTCTTTACGGCATTTTTAATTTGAGAAAAACATTCTTTGCTTACATGACCTAACCCAGTCCCTTCAATAATTATGGCTTTATGCCCACTTTCAAGGCAATAATCAATCATCCTACAGTCAAAACCAGGATGGAATTTTAATAATGAGACCTTGTTTTCAAATTTAGGTTTAACAATCATATTTTCAACATTATTGTGCCTTTCTTGAAATTTTAAATCCGCATATTGCCTTGAAATTTCAATTTGACCATTATGGACTAATGAGAAGGGTAATACGTCAATCGAACGAAAAGCGTCTCGCCTACTTGTGTGATTTTTTCTAACTCGGGTGCCTATATGACAGGCAATTATGTCATCTGATACTGTATAATGCATAGCAACAAAAACACCCGAAAATTTAGATTTAGTTGCAAAAGTGCACGCACCGATTAAATTTAAAGATGCATCAGATGAAGGCCTGTCTGACGATCTTTGGGCTCCCACCAATACTACTGGAACAGGTAAGTTTTGAAGTGCAAAGCTCAGTGCAGCAGACGTGTAGTGCATGGTGTCCGTACCATGTGATACAATAACCCCATCATATTTTCCTGATGATATTTTGTCAGCCACCTTTGTTGCAATAACGGACCAATGTTCAGGTTTGATATTCTCGCTATATTCGGTCAAAACAACCTCTGGGTCTATATTTGCTATCCTCTCCAGTTCAGGAATTGAATCGTTTAATTCTTTTGCAGTGAGAGCCGCCATTACTCCGCCTGTCCTGTAATCAATCTTACTAGAAATAGTTCCGCCTGTACTTAACAACGATAGATGAGATGATAGTGTATTTGAAAAATCTTGAACGGGATCTTGACCAGAGATAAATCCACCAAATTTATAGTCAGTACCATGATTAATGGTTGTCTCCAGTTTTTCAGTTATTTTTTTAATATTCTTAATTTTCCCTACATTGATACCAATATTATATCCATTTTTTAATTTCAGAACCAAATGATTCTTATCTGCATATTCATACCTTGGAATCAAAATACCAAGATGCGTTGCATCTTGGGTCTCTATGATTACTGAGTCACCAAATTTCACACCTGATGTCTTGAATAGTTCATCCAATTTACTATAATTATCATCAACGGTCAATATTAGTACTATTTTATATTAAATTCATATTATTAATAAATTGTCTTGTTCTTGAATGCATGAGAATTCACGCGGTAATTGCGCTGTTTAATAAATGACATGTTGGTAACATTATGATGATAGATGGACTAGATGTTTGCTAATACTCTTGTGATAAAAACTATCGTTGTGATGTATTTATTTCAGGTAACATATTTCATTCGAATGGGTTGATCTTAACTCAGAGTTGCGTCTGTTGAACGTCGTTAAATATACCTATGATACTAATTGTCGGCATTTAAGAAAGTAAAGTAACTGTCATAAATAACTAAATTTACTGAATCATGAAAAAATAGATTATTGGGTTATTCCATTACAATCATAGTTAATGTAGACTTTACACCATTCAATTTTCGAAGTTTCCAAGTAATCGTCTCTTTCACTTTTTCCATCGTTTGTGACTCAACTTGAGCTACTATATCGTAAACTCCATAAACCTGATAAATTTCTTTGACACCATCAATACTCTTCAACTCGCTTACTATCGAATCTTCGCTACCTAATTCAGCATTCATTAGAACAAATGCCTTTGGCATAACAAGATGGATGTAAATGCGATATAAAAAGATGATGTAGTTGCATCGCTATACTGATAACTTGTAAAATAAAGATATACAAAAATTTGCGTCTTATTCTGAAAAAGTAACTTGGCGCGCCCAAAAGGTCAAGGTTCAAGCCTAGCCATTGTTCTTGGAAAGAGTACACATTCTTTAATATCCTCTAGATTGGCCAGCCATCTGACTAATCGTTCAATACCAATACCAAAGCCTCCATGAGGCACGGATCCATATCTTCTAAGGTCTAGGTACCATGAATATGAATTCATGTCGAGTCCCTCACTCATAATCCTAGATTTCAATAGGTCAATATTGTCCTCTCTCATCCCACCACTACTCACTTCGCCAAATCCGTCAGGCAATAGTAAATCGGTAGTTAGAGCAATTCCTTGTTCTTCTGGGTCCTCCTTCACATAAAACGGTTTGACTTTGAGTGGATATCCATACACGAATACAGGATTGATTCGATCCTTAGTCAGTATTTTTTCGGAATCTATATTCAAATCATCCCCCCATTCTATTTTTCTCAATAGCTCTCCTTCTTGAATCTTGATGTCTTTTGAACGGAGATCGTTAATTGCCTGATTATAACTCAATTTATCAAACGGCTCTGTGATTTTATTTAAAGCTTGTATATCTCGATTCAAAAATTCCAACTCCTCTCTCCTTTCTCTTGTTAAATTCCGAACCAAATACACAAGTAATTTTTCCTGTATGCTGAATAGATCAGTCATAGATATCCAAGGAGCTTCTGCCTCTAAATGCAAATATTCTGCAAGATGTCTAAGTGTCCTTGATTTCTCAGCCCTGAATGAGGGACCTATCGTCCAGACTGGACCCAATGAGAAAATCAAGGCTTCTAGATATAATTGCGCACTTTGAGACAAAAATGCTTCGTCTTTAAAGTACTTGACGGGAAATAGAGTTGAACCACCTTCCACTGCACTCTTGACTAAAGTAGGTGCTGTGACTTCCATCCAGTCATTTTCTATAAACCAATTACGTACTACTCCAAGAATTGTTGCTCTTACTTTTGCTATCGTAATCATTTTTCTTGTACGCAGAGTCAAGTGTCTATAATCCAATAACAGTTCTGTGCTTTGATATTCTCTAATTGGAAAGTCATTATTGGCTATACTATAAATCTTGACGTCATTTCCTCTTATCTCGTAGCCACCTTCTTTTGCTCTTTCGTCTTTGAATAGGATCCCTTGAATTTCTAACGAAGACTCTATCGTGAGATCTGGTACCCTTGCACTTGGAAGGACACATTGAATTATTCCTCCTCGTTCGTCTCTGATTATTATGAATGACTTGTCTTTTTGTTTACGCAATCTGTACACCCATCCCCTAACTCTGATTTCTTTACCAAGGAATTCATCATTCTTGATTTCACTAATCCTATGATACTTCAATTGTGTATTTACGACGCGAACGATCTTTATAATGATATTGTACCGTCTTTTTAGGGGTCAATACAATTTTTAATTAGCATTAAAAATGAATTTATAGAATAAAAATAGTCTACTTCTCACTAATGGAATATAAAGTATGTAAGAGCGAAGAACTTCCGAATAATTCCATGAAGGCAATACTGATTCAAGGTAATATGATTCTTGTATGCAGATCCAATGATCGCCTATTTGCACTTGATAATTCATGTCCTCATAGAGGAGCTTCTCTTTCAAAAAGTGACATGAAAGGAACAAAGATAATATGCTATATGCATGATTTTGAATATGATCTTGTTAGTGGAAAATTATTACACATCCCAGGCAAGTGGCAGAATCAAAACCCTAATTGGACTAAATCTGGAGATTTGTTACTCTTTCCAGTATCTGAAAAGGATGGGGAAATCTATATAGAATTGTCCTGATATTTACTGACAAAATATACGCTTTTTCCGGGAGAATTTACATACAATTCAATTACTTGATAAATATTGATGATATCATTCGCAGTAATTGTAAAGAGGCTAATCCTGTACTCTTGGAGCTAAATAGAAATGAATTCTTCCTACATTTGCGACTCTAAATTCTAACCTCAATGGCATTTTTGTAGAATATTCCAGTACCAGGGATCCTCCAGAGGCGCTTATGGCTTTGGTAATTTTTGACAAGTAGTCCAGACTGTATGTGGCCTTACTCTTCTCCTTAACCTGTAGTTCTTCAAGGCCTTCGCTGCCAGATTCTATAACAATGTCAGCTTCTCCATAGTCGCTTTTGCCAGAAAAGATAATTTTCTTTTCATCAGACTCTATTGAAATATATTCTGATACCACTTCGATATCGGAGAGTATTTTATCAAATGACGCAGGGGTTAGTATTATCTTCGAATTGAAATTTAATTTTGGTAGGGGGGTGGAACCTCCAGTACTTTCTATCAATCGCATTTTATATTCTCTTCTATACCCATCTAAAATTTTGATGCGAAGCATACTGTTCTCTTCCACAGAAACTTCAACCGCATCCTTTTTCTCTGCTCTTTTCATCAATTTTGAAAATTCATCTATTCTAACTCCGAATTTCAGTGCCGAGTCACACTCATAACCATCGAAAGCCGAATTTGGCCAGCTAATATCAATTAACGCAACGTGAGAAGGATCCATTCCTCTAAATGACAAACCTTCGACGGTTGCTTCAAAGGTAGCCTCATCAACTAAAGTAGAAATTGCTGAAGTTACAGCTTTCCATTCATCAGGTGTTTTTGTCTTTGCTAAAAATACCAACTATATCAATCAAGAGGCAGATTCAAAACATTTTAAACATTCCTATTTTTTGGAAAATCATTAGAATTAAGGTTTAATAAATATACAGAAATTAACAGAACAAAATCATGCATTTAATAACAAATATATAATAATTTTGTTGGTTGACGTCTAAAAAAATATTCAGAATATACTCTTACGCGTAATTTCGCCAGGTATGGCTACATTGCGTACATCTATAAAATTGAGTAGTAGCTTCATCTGCCGATCTTGTTTGTAGCATCCACCAGTACGCTAAGTTGTTTCCACATTTGGGACAATCAATACTAGTGGTTGGGAGGGCACTAAGACTTTTTTCAGACTCAACTATCTTAAGACTAGCTCCACTTTGTTCTATTAAGGAAATTGATTTGATTTCGTTTTTCGCTTCTGTGAAACCACACTTTGGACAAATTAATATATTCTCCTCTATTCGTGGTTTCATCCTACTTTCGCAATTTGGACAAAACTTCAAGTAGGACCAGCACTCTTTTCATTGGTTACTGCTGAATTAATCATGTCTTTAATTTTGAGCGCATTATCAGAAGAAGATTGTAATGCCTTGTGCAAAACATCCAGAGGTTTGGATTTTTTAGTCACAATTCTGAAACTAAAGTCCTCTTTTAGCTGATGTTTCAATACAACACCCGCAAATTCTACTTCTTTTTCGTTCAAAAGTTCATGCTGTACTATGTAGAGAATTGAGATATCTTCGCTTACATTCAAATTGATTTCATTAGATTTATAATTTTCTAACTCCGCCTGCATTATACAGACAACTACTTATTGAAGATATAAATTATACCATCTGCGAGGCTTATTGCAGACAAGCTCTATTTCGAATATTAAAATTGGTTCGTCTCATGATAGCATAAGATCCAATGAGATTTTGACCTTAAGTTTAAGTTTCAATATAGGTGGCTTGATAAGGGAAAATTTTTCTCAAAAAAATTGGGAAAGAGCTTATGACAAACACGATAATGGGTTTAGACTTACAATATCTCTAGATCTTAAGGTAGGTCGAAATACTGTTGATAAGGCAAAATTTGTGAGAAAAGCAGCCTTATTCTGGACGAGAAATCCCAAACTGTCATACAGAGTGTGGGTCTCTGTTATTAAGGATGAAACGCCTCATTACCCGTTGACAATTGAAGAGGCAAAGTCTCTATTATTTGATGTGACTAAAACTATGGACCTTGATAGTAATAAGTTGAAAGAGGGCGAGAATGAGATCCGTGTCTCTATCAAAGTTTCCTGGGGGAAGCATCTGTATACAGACCCATTTGAGCTGCACGGAGAAACTAAGGTTGTAAAAGTTAACAAAACATAAAACTCATCCTTATGCCATTTTTCGTCTTAATATAAATATAGTCAATTGTGATGAATGACATAATGGCAAAGTTTGATGGTATCAAAGGACAAGAATTACTCGATGTAGAAGAACAAAAGGACGAGATTACATTAATCTTTAAAGACAATAGGTATTTGTTCATCAAAATAGAAAATGGCAAATTGGTCTCTGATTCAGTACCAGAATAGATTGATAACGAAGCAGCCTCATATTATCAAGAATAGTTTAGAAAACGCAATACCGATAGATGTACTATTTGGTTACCCTCGATAGTATAAATAAAGATATTATAAACTGCACTCTTTGCAACAGGTTAGTAAAATACACACAATTAGTTGGTAAGAATAAAGTAAAACGATTTTCAAATCAAGTATACTGGTCTAAACCTGTTACTGGATTTGGAGACCCGAATGCAAAAGTACTGATAATTGGTCTAGCGCCAGCGGCTCACGGCGCCAACAGGACTGGCAGGTTGTTTACTGGAGATCATTCGGGACAGTGGCTAATTAGAGCGCTCTATGAAATGGGATTTTCAAATATGCCTACTAGTACATCTTCTGATGATGGGTTGAATCTCAATAATGTTTTCATAACTTCTTGTATAAGATGTGCACCTCCATTAAACAAGCCACTCCCTTCAGAACTAATTAATTGCTCAAAGTTTCTGAAGAGTGAGATTGAATTGTTTAAAAGGATAAAAATTGTAATAACTTTGGGATCCATAGCATTTCGGACATATTGCAAGATAAACGATTTAAAGAAATTAAAATTCTATCATTTGGCTAATTACCAAATAAATGACAAACGTCTAATAGTATCATATCATCCCAGTCGGCAGAACACCAATACGCAAAGATTAACATGGGAAATGTGGATACAAGTTTTCAAACTCGTCAAGTCAATACTAGATAATAACTAAATTCTAATCGAAATTGCAAGATTGAATCGATAATCATGGTCATTTCGTTTTCAATGCGGATTTTATTAATTATATTACAAATAAGATAAATATTTCATTTATGAGTGCAGGAATTAGAATTTCTGCAAACCATTAATAGACAGTATTTCTCTTAAAAAGTTATGATTGGTAAAGGATATTTGTCAATACTGTTCATGATGACCACTATTGTTGTGCTTTCAAATTTCATTGCAAATGCACAGACCGTTCCATCCAGCCCTACGATTCCATCAAATACAACGAACTTGATAAGCGATGTAGCTAATGCGACAGGAGCGGCAATGAACGCCACAGCTAATGCAACAAGTGAAGCAATGAGTGGACTTACAAATGCTACTGCTGCAACAGGAACCGCGATGGAAGCCACAGCTAATGTAACAGGCGAGGCAGTGAGTGGACTCACAAATGCTACTGAGAATGCAACTGGAACAGCAATGGACAGCGCAAAGGATATTCTCAGCTCAGCTGCAAACACTACAGCCAATGCTACAGAAGAAGCAATGAGCGCTATAACTAATGCAACGGAAAATGCAACGGGAACAGCCATGGACACTGCTAAGAATATTCTAAGCTCAGCTGCAAACACTACAGCCAATGCTACAGGAGAATTAATGACCAAAGCCAACAACGTACTAAGTTTGGCTTCAGACGCCGCATCTAATGCCACACAAACAGCAATGAACAAAACAATGAATATTCTATCTAATGTAAGCAATAATGTAACCAACGCAGGATTAAACACTTCAAGTAACCTGACAGAGCCAATAAATGAGGAGGCTAATGAGTTGATTAATGCAGCTTCAAACGCATCTACTAATGTAACTAACGCTACAGAAACAACAATAAATCAGGCAGAAAACATTGTTAATACTGCTGAGAACGCCACCGATAACGCAACACAATCAACAATAAATCAGGCAGAAAACATTGTTAATACTGCTGAGAACGCAACAGCTAATGCAACACAAACAGCTAGCAATCAGACCGGTAATCCAGTTCTGGATGCCTTAAGGAACATATTTAGCGGTATCATAGAAAATAAGTAAATTCTTGTCGCATCGCTCTGCGGCGAGGCACATTTTTATTTTTGCCACGTCAGATTTTAGATTTCATTGAACAGAATGTACGGTTCTACAAGTTATCAATTATAGACTTTAAATTTTCTGGAATTTCAGGTACCATACCGGTA
>JAHEZK010000073.1 GCA_023251115.1 Nitrosomicrobium frigidum (SeqCode)
AAATTCTTCAAGAAAGCGTTTGTGCGTTTTTCCGGAATAAACAAGTACCGCAATATGTTCGTTTTTTACAAGGATAGGGTTGTCAGCCGTTAGCTGTTTCACGAAGGACTTTGAGTCTTGCTCGACACCACTGAAGAATTTCTTAACTCTTTCAAACATAACCAGTTGCGATTCATATTAATGTTTTATTATTAAAACTTATGCATTGCTCAGGATGTATAAATTTTTGATTAAGTTTTGATCTCTACCTATGAACCTTGTTCACAAGGGGATGTAATTAGTTTCATTATGTGAAATGAAATTATTAAGTCAAAACATGCGTTCTCAATTCGAATATGGCGGACAGTCGATAATGATTGATGTGTGTTCTTTGTCACGTTAATATTCTTTTACATGTGCCTTTTTTATAATTTAAAGAGGAAAGAAATTAGCGATAGCAAGAATTTCAAGAGGTTCAAAAAATTCAATTAAGTTTGTGTCAGACTTATAGAAATTTAGGTTTTCCACAATTCTTAGCAAGTCGGACTTGGTAATATTTGTAGTAACAACACTTCCATTAACATTGGGAAAATATATCACCTTTTGATTTAATTTTACTGCTAGATTATGTTTATTTATGAAACTGTTAATTTCAGAATCCTTTCCACTGAAAATTATTGGTATACCTGTATTATGGGGTTCGACTTTACTTATCTACAGTATCATTTGTTTTATCTTCACTTCTCCAGTTAAGCTCATCATTTTCTGATGGGCCATACCTACTAATTCATATCATCTGCCATCGACTTCTTGATACCCCATGGGGATATAAACTCCAAATAAGAAACGCAGTCAACAGCAGTTAAAATTAATCTGTTCTTGCGAAATTGCACATTTAGAACAACTTAAATCTTTAAATGGTTCAGGTCTTGTCTTTTTTCCCTCTTTGCTTTATACGATCCATTATGTGTGTTGAAAAGCCACCCATAAATCCAGCTCCGAACAGCGAAATAACTTGGCCGTAACTACTCCAAAAAGCTTTAAATTCATCCCCAAACGAAGGTGGATTCACAACAGTTACTGTTAGATTTGGCTTAATTGAAAAATAGCTCTGTCCGGGTATTGAAACATTAGTACCCGGAAGTCCTAGTCTACCAGATTCAATCGATACGTTACCCGAAATTGGTATTATATAGTTACCTACGTCTGCGTCTGATGGTACTGTTATTCTAAATGGTACGGGAGCTACACCAAACAAGGACGTATTTAATCCATTGGGATTGAATTGTACCATGATACGAGAATGGTTTTGCTCAGGAACAAAATTCAAAACTCTTGCTAACATTCCCGTATTCGATACCAATTGGGCTCCGATTTCCATAGTATCTCCCTTCATTAATATCAGATTGTCCGGCAATGGTAACAGTGAGAACTGTGCTGGTGGCACATCAATCCAGCTTGTGATGTCGACAATTCTCTGTTCTCCGGTGTATGTAAGCATTGCGTAGTATGCTACACGGAAATTACTGGGAGATGTAATCGACTTTAAATCTATTGATATCGGAAAGAAAGATTTGTCTTCGAGATCGGTTAAATTGCTTCTTTCAATAACAGCCTTATGAAGACCAGAGGAAGAATATTCTATAAGTGAGCTGGTCCAGTCATTGGTGTCATTTGTCCAACTTATTTCTTTTTGGAAATCAACACCAAATTTACCTGTATTAACGCTACTGTCAATATCCACAAGAACGCCATAGGCCAAAACTTTGGCACCAAATTGTGAAGGATCCTTTCGGACTGTACCTCCAAGCCACAAAGTTGCATTAAGGGTCCTACCATCACTATAATGGGAGATTCCCAAAATATTACTCAAATTGCCAATTTTCGCTTGTTCAGGCGACTGCCTCGAACCATCGCTGAAATTTAGTCGAACAAACTCCCCGACCCCATCAGTGATTTCTTGTCTGGGAAATGGAGAGAGCTCTCCTTTTACTGAAAGCAAATTGGAAGGATAAAAAGAATAGATTACGCTAATTAGGAATAAAGTTAGAATAATATCTCCCCGCGATCTCATTTAATATTAGGAAATCTTATGAGGGACTATTATACCTTCTCGGTTCAAAAGACCCTCATCAATGCATTTGATATGAGTGATGGTTTTTAGATCTTGAACTGAAAAGTATGTGAGATTTGATCTATATGATTATCTGAATAGTAAAGAACATACAAAAAAGTGGTCAAGACTAGTCAGATAGATATCCAATCGGTATTAAGTAACAGTATATTGCAACGAGTAACGTAAGATAAATACTTATCTAAGTTCTTTGTCACACGTCCGCTATGACATTATTCTACTGTTCCATTTGAAGAATCAAATAAAAGCTTTGACGCATACTGGTCACCTGTGAAATTAAACATGTTCAAGATAGAATCTGTCGCCTATGCATCAAACTAATGGTCTTTTATCCGTCCGAGGTTCCAAGTATCTTCAATGAACCTTAAAATGGATGACTGAACAATTATTTGATGATCCACATAGTTTACTTTTGCATAGAGAGAATCTATTAGAAGTGGAAGTTGCAGCCCGTAATCACATCAATCTCTGTACATCTCTGGCGAAGGCTTACCGCACAAATCTTCACCTAACAATTTATCTGAAGTCGGATCGTCGGATTGGCTCAATAGGAGGTATTACATGATATACCAATCATCAGAATCGTCGTAGGCAATTATTATGGCTAGCGAGTCTAAATCAGGTTTACTGTTGGAATTAGATATGCATCTCAATTATTTTTGTGGACTCCTATTGTTGTTAAGCGATCTGATCATGTGTATCAGCGAATCTAATTCTGGTTCGTTTAACTTTTCGATATCATCAATCTTGTCCTTTATCAATGATTTTGTCTCCTCTACTATTCCCACCTTGGCGCTCTTCATCCTCCTCTCTACTAGCTTGGAAGTAACCATCGCTACAACTGTCCACAGTATTCCTATTGCAGAAAGCATAAGCACAATAGAGATTAATCTCCCTCCTGGAGTAACTGGATAGAATTCTCCATAGGCAACTGTGGTAATTGTTTCCACAGCCCACCAAATTGCGTCGTTCAAGTTAGTTATGTTGGCTTGCGAACTAGGGGACTCCATAATATAGATCCCAAACCCACCAAATACTACGGTCACTACAGCCAAGGAAGAGAGTAGTACTATTTCACTGCCCTTAACCATAAGAGTCAAATTGTATAGCCTAATGAGTCTGAAGAGCGCGATATATCTGGTAGTTCCGATGGTAGTCTGGATTAATGCCGAGGAATCAATGAAGCCATATACTATTAGAGGTATCATGGCCGGAAATTCGTACCAATGTGATACGATATACCTAAGCCTGTCTTTGGAATCCTTTATCCTGGAATAGAAATCAACTGCTAACATGGAAGTGACAAAAAGATCAAATATGTAAAGAGACCACTTTTCCCTTTCAGAAAGTGGGTATAGGTATGTAGCAAATATAATTATTATTGATGCTAATGTAAAAACCATTACCAGCATATTTACAATTGCTCTTGTCGAAACACTCTTCTTGTTCATTACCAGACTAATCATCATTTAGGAATAATAAACATATTCTCCAATCGAATACGAATTTGGAAGCTAAAGGAAGTGATAATATGCAAATAAAAACACAACGATACAAATTGAATTTGTTGCTACGATTGCTGACAAAAGAGATCAATCAAGGAAATGTCATTTTGCCTGTTCAGCCTATCTTTCTCTTGTCCTTTTTATTGTGACCATTGTCAGGAGACAATAATGGACGTATAGTGCGCTTTCATAAAACTTGCCCGTACATATCTCTGATAAGATAGTGTAGTTATTCAAGACAGCAGATTCAATTCTAGAGATTACTGGCCTGGGATCACTTTCTTTCCTATGTGCAGTTATCCATAACTAAATTTAGAAATTGATGGGCCAGCTACAAGGCTTAGCGTTATGCCAAGGAGTGCCACTACTCCCAGATAATATTTTAAATTTAACTATGCGATGTTTTTACACCTTACATATAAGGGTTGTTGAGATTCTCAGTGCAGTATGAGATTATAAGCGAAGGTTTCTATTGTAAAAACTAGTTCAACTACAGGAATCTAACTTATAGTAAAAAGACAATAAGCTATGAGTGTTTATAATGCTTGGTGAGTCAATTCATCGTTATTATTGCTGCAAAAAAATTTTCCTGGATGTAAAGACTACATTCACTCTGCTGTTTCCGAAATTTCGGTTATACATGATTGAAATCTTTCTTCAAGCTCCTTGGAAGAAATAGTTTCTGATGCACCTATGTTGACAATTTTAGTCATGGCTTCCTTTTCCTCCCACTTACCAAGTGAAGTAACATCTATATGAAATTTGTACATAACATTTTAATAAAAGGATTCCATAACGAGGATATGGAAAAAATCCATTTTTTGTCCTTTAGCTTTATTTTTGTGATGATCCTTGGACTGGTTGGCCTACCACTAGTTACGAAATCGTTACCTCTTCAATCCGCTTTTGGCCAACCTGCGGCGGATGACAAGCGACCTAATTTTTTGGTCATTATGGGTGATGATTTTGGATATTCTGATATCGGATCATTTGGAAGTGAGATTTCTACGCCTAACTTGGACGCTATCGCAAAAGATGGAAAAGTTTTAACCGATTATCATACAGCACCCACTTGTTCGCCAGCAAGAGTGGCGTTAATGACTGGTGTTGATTGGCATGTAGGTGGAATAGGCACAATGTATGAACTTATAGCTGACAATCAGGTAGGAAAACCAGGCTATGAAACTTACATAAACGATAGAGTGGTGACTGTTGCAGAGCTACTAAGGGATGCAGGATACAATACAATGGAGTCTGGTAAATGGCATCTCTCTGGACATGGACATCAGCCTGGAACAACACCTTGGGATAGAGGATTTTCGAATGCACTTACTCTTTTAGAAGATGGGTCTAACCATTTTAACAACCTACCGTACGTACCTGGCTGGTCAGTAACATTCACGGAAAATGCTACAGATGCTCCTAGACCAGAGAACGGTACATTTGATAGCACGATGTATGCTAACAAGCTGCTAGAGTTCTTTAAGAAAACCGAGTCAGAAAAGAAGCCCTTCTTTGCATATCTTGCATTTCAAGTAGCTCACAGTCCATTCATGTCCCCGCCTGAACTTGTAGACAAATACGATAAAATCTATAGCGCTGGGTGGGACAAATTAAGAGAACAGAGATTTGAGAAACAAAAAGAGTTAGGATTCTGGACTCCCAATATGACAGACCCTGGAAGACTCCCTCCAAATCAGGTATGGGACAGCCTTACTAATGACCAAAAGGCTTATGCTGCAAGAGTATTAGCAGCACATGCGGGTGGGATAGAACAGATGGATAAGGATATTGGCAGGGTGATACAGTACCTAAAAGATACTGGACAGTATGATAACACATTCATAATGTTTACTTCTGACAATGGCAGCAGCGAACCTTTTGAAATATCCCTCTTCCGATATGCTAGC
>JAHEZK010000007.1:0-10588 GCA_023251115.1 Nitrosomicrobium frigidum (SeqCode)
TAGGTGTAGGATTATTTGAATGGTTACCAATGTTGGCTGCACTTGCAATGGCAATGAGTTCTGTGACTGTGGTAGGGAATTCCATACTACTTGGCAGATACAAACCAAAATCTCTACTTAATGCAAGAGCTCCAAAAAAACCTTAACAAAGAATCTAAGGGAGAAGATAGCCGATAATCAGAATCGTCCTTATTACGTTTGTACAAGTCTTATTTAGCGGCGTCTGAATTTATAGATATGACAAAAATTCCAGGCCCGAAAGCAGCAAGCATAGTAAAGGAATTCAAGAAAATAGCTTATGATTCCACCTTCACGTACCCCCTTGTCATTAAAACAGGTAGTGGATGTGTAATTGAGGACGTGGATGGCAACAAGTTTTTAGATTTTACATCCAATATTGGATCCTGTCCATTGGGATATTCCCATCCTGAAATTTTAGGGATTATCAAAGATTACTGTAGTACTAAAAATGGAGTCCATAAGATGGCCGGTCAGGATTTTTATTGCGAAGAGCACATTAAAATTGGTAAAAGACTCCTTTCAATAAGCAAAAAGAATTCTAAAGTATTTTTCATAAATAGTGGAGCAGAAGCGGTGGAAAACGCCATAAAGTTAGCCTACAAGAAAATAGGTCCTTTGCCAGGAGTGTCTTGCATGGGTGATTTTCATGGCAGAACACTTGGGGCTTTGAGCTTTACAATGAGTAAAAAAGTACAAAAGACAAACTTTCCAGAGTTACCAGTAAAGAGAATTAAATTTTGTACTGCTGATTCTGATCCTCAAATTAATCAATTGGAAAGTTTGCTAAGAGAACACAAAGTAGCTTTTATTTTGACTGAAACGATACAGGGAGAAGGAGGACTAAATGTGGCAAGTAAATTATTTATCCAGAATATAAGAAAGTTAGCAGATAAATTTAAAGTTCCGCTGATCTTTGACGAGGTTCAAAGTGGAATGGGAAGGACTGGAAAATGGTGGGCTTATGAACATTATGGAGTAGAACCCGACATAATGAGTGTTGCAAAAGCCTTGCAAGTAGGAGCCACGGTATACGATAAAGAATATGAACCTGATGAATCTGGAGTTCTTTCAAGTACATGGGGAGGCGGAGATAGAATTGACATGGCAGTTGGTACAAAGATAATAGAGATTATTGTCAATGATGGTTTATTATCTAATTCCCAAAGAATTGGCAACATGTTGCTAAAGAATTTTGTTGATATTATTGGTATCAAAGGACTCATTGATGTAAGAGGGATTGGCCTAATGATTGGGCTTGAATTTGACACAAAAACGGTAAGAGATTACGTCGTAAACCGATTGTTTAAGAAAGGACTCCTCGTTCTTCCAGCCGGAATAAAATCAATTAGAATAATGCCACCACTAATCATAAATGAGGAGGAAGCTGCGAAAGGTATTTCTTTAATATGCGATACTATAAACAGGTATCATAAATAGAAAGGATACAAACAAATCCCAGGTATATGGGTTACTAGTATGCCTTGAAACTATCTCCCAATACCTCAGAGGCAATTTTGAGTTCTAACACCTCATTTGCTCCTTCGTAAATCATTGTTGCCCGAGAATCAAGGAAGTGTTTTGCGACACGTGATGTTTTCTGGTAACCAAATGATCCAAACACTTGTAGTGATCTAGTTGCACAATCAAATGCCATGTTTGTGGCATGAAATTTGGCAATAGTAGTTAGCCTGTCAGCATCCGTTCTTAATTGTGAGTAAGTACTGTTACTCCGATTAAGTTCTGATTGCCAGCCTTCTTGTTCCAATTTGAATTGTTCAACGTAATCATGCAATTTCTGTCTAGCAAATGCGGCTCTATAGGTAAGCCATTTCGAGCTTTCCATACCTATGACAATCGATGAGATATGTTGTTGAATTAATTGTTTCTTTGCTAGGAGAGATCCATGTTGTGTTCTTGACATAGCATGTCTCAAGGTTTCGTTGAGACAGTCTTTCATCACCCCGATTGACCCTGCTGCAACACTTAACCTCCCATCTATCAGAGCGCTGAAGGCAATGTTTAGTCCCTGGCCGACATTCGCCAACAAATTCTGCTTTGGTATGCGGCAACCTTCGAAATTAATCTCAGCATTTTTAATGGTAAGTAAACCCATTTTGTTTTTCATTTCTTTTTTTCTGATCCCAGATGAATCCATGTCTACAATAAATGCAGATATCTTACCTGTTGTCTTATCTCGAGCATATGTTGTGATAATATTTGCTATCGTACCATTACCAATCCAATGCTTCTTTCCAGTTAGCAAATAGCAATCACCTACATCCTCGTATTCACTGGTCATTGCTGAGGGATCACTTCCCGCTTGGGGTTCGGTTAAAGCAAAGGCCATGATACTTTTACCATTAGTTGTTGCAGGCAAGAATTCCTTTTTTTGCTCTTGATTTGCCCAGCCTTGTAGTAACATCTGCCCTATAGAAGTGTGGACTGAAAAAAATGTTCTCATAGAATTACCTTCTTCTCCGATTCTTTCCAAGCTCTTACAATAAGTCAGAATATCATACCCTAGACCTCCATATTCCTTTGAAATAGGACAACCAAGCATTCCAATTTTACTAAATTCAGGAACCAACTTTTCATTTAACTTTTCTTCAATATAGCATGCTTCTTCAAAACTCCTAAGTGTTTTACATACAGTGTCCACCTTTGAAATAAACTCGTCCTGATCATTAGTGGTATTAAAATTCATGCACGACAAATTCGTATATTGAGACACGTTATTCAATTACTATTTTCATATAAAAGCATACACGAACTTATTGCTTTGGCATATTACCTAATATGATAGTCTTGAACATAATTTGGCTTGCTTTATGTTCAAATTTGCTTTCATGATCCTGATCAAATAGACTTTGCTGACAATATTGAATTCATTTTCCTAACTCTCAGATGCGGCAGGTTTCGTACGCACGCATTTGCATGCAGGGAGGCATTCACGTAATTTGAGATATGGCTTTGGGCCTCATTGACCATAATTCCTTACTCATTAAAGTATCCATTGAAAGTGCTGATATATCCAAGCAATATTGTTACGAAATTGTTACGACCTTCCTTGAAAACTAGACTTGTATTCTTGAAATAAGGTTTGTTTGATATTTTCTACAAGATTCTTTACCTCGTAAACATCATTTAGCTCATTTAATTTTTTTGATCTTATTCCAAGCGATTCCAACTCAGATACCCAAGGGATGAGTGAATTGGGAATTTCGGATTTCTGAGTATAGAGCTTTATTTGCACAATATAAAAATGGTCCGAACTTTATAATAAGATACTGCTAACGAAATGTTTAGACTGAATAAGAAATCAGTCGGATGATTCTAGTTTTGCCAGATATCATATTAGAAAAACAGCTCTTGCACATTATAATTTTCAGATATTTTGAGTAATCAGTTATGAAGCTAATTCAATTTCGCTAATTGGTTTTGCAGGAAGTTCATGCATCATATTTTGCTAACATATTACTAGAATGGCAAGCAACTTGAAGAAATTTTGATATTACATTGAACCAAATAGCGTGCCCATATTCTCTGGATAGATAAATCTTTTAGAAGTCATGTATGTTTTCAGTTTCTTTCGTATCGTGGCTGTCAGGATCGATTTTTAGAATTTTAACTGCAAGTACAATTGCATCTGGTTAGAACTATGTTTTTGCAGTTTCGACCTGTATAATCCATTCACAGTTCACATTAGCCTTTTCATGATGCTTCCTAACAGCTTCCTCATTTGGTGCATCAAGTACACAGAAACATACATTCGCGTCCTTATTGAAAAAAAGATCCACATGAGCTACACCAAATTCATCCCTAGGTGATGCACAGAGCTCTTGAAGATGTTCCTTAGTGAAAGGAACTTTGTGAGTATCCATAAATATTGGCATCTAATAGTCTACCTCCTTTTCAAAAGACCAATCACGCATATAAGTTTCACCCTTAAGATTGAATTTTGTAGAATCAAAAGAAATCTTTATCCTAAAAAAAGTAAATAAAATGCTTTCTGCCATGAATTTTATATCCTTTTAAGCAAGATTCGATTAGGATATTTTAATATCTCATTTTAAAGGTTATAATGTTAATTAATCAAACTTACCTTGTCAGTTGCATAATCTGTAAACCTGTAGCATGAGAATTGCCAACTTTATGATATCCGTTTGCTTGGTAATAAAGGGCAGTTTCTGAGAATTGTTTTGAATTGCAATCATTATCCCGTTGGAGAGTTATATTATAACCATGGTCAGTGAACTTAATGCAAGTAGAATATGGGGCGACGGACTGTCCAATTGCAAATGGGAATCCAAAAGACAGTATCATCATTATTATTGCCGTCATAATAATTCCCAACATAGGGAATATCTTTGATATTCTGGAATATTATTAAAGATTTTGAAAGTTCATAATAATAAATAAAAAATAGTTATTTCAAAGATTCAACTTGTTTTATTTGTTGATGAAATTCTGCTTCAATCTCGTCTGATACTTCAAGTATGAACCTAATCTGATTCATAACGGATAATCGGTAGAAATTTAATATATCGCCTTCCATATTTTTGGATTCACGCTCTACGTCATGAATCTGCTGTTTTACCCTTTCCATTATTTCATCGCATATTAGAACTGCTATTTCTTTCTGAAATTCAACATGATCCTTATTTTGTTTCTTCAAGTGTAGTCTCAATAATTTACTTATTTTTCGTTTAGATCTATCGTTGCTCATTTCTTGAATCATCCCCCGCATTTCCCACATATATCCTGTCTATCTAACCATTTCCCGCACTTTGGCATGATACGATGTCACGATCGACACTTTGAGATTGAGTCTGAAAGGTTATACCATTTACTGAATTGTGTGAGTTTTAACCATCTTATATTTTTTGACTATTTTGTAAACAGCCAAGAACAAATAAGGGGCTGGTGGGGTTTCTTGTTCACTATCAACGCCTCCCCCAGTTCTAATTAACTTTAAAGGCTAATAATATTAAATAAAAAATAGTTTTCTACTTTGATTGTACTAAAATAGGTTTAGCAAAATCAAAGTCGTGTAATCCATTTCTTGTTGCTGTAATAGTGCAGGGAATATTATCTTTCATAAAACTTGACCACATCACGTCACAAATTCTGCACTTAAATTCGCCTGGAGCGACATCTGGTTTTATTGTTCTTACCACAGTATACTTATAGCAACTCAGGTATAATTACCCTTGTTTTCTTTACTTATTTCAGCAGAATAATGAGTCCAACGATTAACGTCGATACCGTTAATATTAAAGATAACACTGTCCACTTTGAGAGGTCATGACACATCATTACTTGATGATCTCCATTAGTGCCAAGCCAATCTTATTATCCATTCCTATCACCTTGGCCATTTAGATGGATAGCGGTCTGCTTGGCCATAACATAAAATAGATCAAAATACTTTTCCTCGCACTTTCTCTCGAGATTTGTTAGGTGTCTCAATTTTATTGTGTAATAGATGTTTGATGTTGTTGTTATTAATCTTAGAAATCAAAGAAAATGGCTCTAATCAATGGAAAAAGTATAGTTCCCTTTAGTATCAAAGGTTATTTACCCTGCAGTAATTTGAGGAATGTATAACATATTCCACTGAATTGCATTCATCACAATTCCACGAAATGTATTCGTGACATATAATGCACGAAGAAATAGGACTCAAATTTGATCCACATCCTCTGCATGAACCTCTATTATACATACTATTAGATCAGGTAACATATTGTATAAAAGCTATAGTTCGTGTATATTTACTCGTGTATCATTACTACTAATTTTCAAGGCATTCTTTTAGAAATTCTTGGCGAAGATAAGAAGAAATCAAAATATCAAGATTAATAACGGATAAAAGATACAGTAATTACGTGTTATACATAGTCAGTTCGGTGTTAATAGGTGTGATTTTGCTACTATCTTTAACAGTGGCTGATAGTCTTTTTTTGAATGCTAGTAAAAGTTTTTGTTATAATCAAGTAGGTGGCACCCATCATTGTTTTGAAACAGAAAAGAAATGCAAGCAAGTTCAAAAACACGATGAGATAGCGGAAAGTCCTTGTTATATTGATTTAGTAAATTTAGGAACATAATTGAAATTAGTCAAAGTTATTAAATAATGTGCATAGAATCCTCTTTGTAACATCAAAAGAAAATGAACCGAGGTTCTCTGCCATTTATAATTATGAAGCTTCTCCACTATATGAAATTTCCTTATAGGGTCCTATATTCCAACGCTGGCCCTAGGATTTTAATCAAAATTTCGCTACGATAGAACAGTATCCCACACATACGCATCTGCTAATACTAGTTTTAGTATCTTCACCTCTAATTTTATGTCATTGTAATATATGATAATTACAAAAATATTTGAAATATAAGTAGCTCCTTACTATTGGATAGTAATTATAATATTATACAAGAAATTTTAGCTTAAATGATTTCATACATATATAGAAGCTATAGTCAAACAATCCGGTTATTGTGAATTCAGTAATATAGAGAAGTTTAACTAATAGTTTGGTATCTCATAGTATGACCTCCAGAAATATTGCGAATTGGTCAAAATGAGTCAAGGTAATAGTAATATCGTTTATTGATAGTAATTAGTTATTGAATATCTGTCTATTACGACTAATGATAGTTCCCACTGAATGAACCATAATGTCATATTCTTTACAAACATCTTTTCAAATAAGATTGCGATATTACTCTCATCGTTCTCACAAGAATTAGAATTTTTGCCATTGTTTATTATGCTTGTTCATGTGGCATTGTTCGGAACAAAAATAGTCGTCACACATATTACAATATGTGGGATAGTCCTGCAGCTTTTTGCCGCAGCTTGAACAAGTTACTGACATATCCAATGCTATTATCAATTATCAATATACTTTCGTTGAATAGAAAGTTTGCTGTTATGATATAACCCTTTATTTGAGGATAATTGGATCTGTGTTAAATACAATAGCCGCAAACTACTAACTTTCTTAAAACATCAAATATTCTCATTTAGCTAGTAAGTGGAGACAAGTATTCGTATGATTAATTTGAATAAGTTTGCCAATTGAGCTCATATCTTTTAAAATATCAGTCACGTTATAATGAATCATGAAAATAGGAATCATTGGCGCAGGGGATGTAGGTGGAACACTCGGGAAAATTTGGAGACAGAGAAATCATGAAGTCATGTTTGGAGTCCGCAATCTTCAATCTCAGAATGTTCAAACACTTGCTCAGATGGATAAAAGCTTAAGATTCGGAGATATCAATGAAGCTGTGGCATTTGGAGATGTCATTCTTTTTGCTATACCCTGGACTTCTGTTGAGGAAACAGTACATAGATCAGGGAACTTGTCCGGTAAGATAGTGATTGATCCTACTAACCCTCTAACCCCGGACTTAAAGCAACTTGCTCTGAAGGATACTTCAGTCGCTGAAAGGATTGCAGATTTGGCAAAAGGCGCTAAAGTTGTAAAGGCCTTTAATACAATTGGAGCCAAGACATTAAATAATTTGATATTTGGTTCCGAGAGAGCGGATCTTTTCATATGCGGCGATGATACTCTTTCCAAAAGAGTTGTAGGGGAATTGGCAACTGATATTGGATTTGATGTTGTTGATGTTGGGTCTCTTGCGAACGCTCGAATGTTAGAAAATCTGGCGCTCCTTTGGATAGAGCTAGCCCTCAGACAACAGTTAGGACCAAACATTGCTTTCAAACTATTGAGAAGGAAGGCAGAATTTTAGTCTGTGAGTCCATTTAATATCAATATAGTTTATGCTAGTCAGGTCATCCTGGAGCAACTTAGATATAAATAGTTGCAAAGCCTTACAATACTATGTCCACATTCTCTTTTTCAGTAGCACTGTCAATAATGATTAGCTCGATGGTATTCATCCCTAACTACACTGGATTTGTCGAAGGACAATCATCTAAACCTGTAACAAATGTTTCGAACTTAGCTTTATCCGAAGACATGAAAAATGTCAACTTGCGGAATAAGACGGTACAGTATTTTGAGGATGCTCAGGGATATTTGGTATATCCTGTTTCATCAAGTGATAGTCAAGGCAAGCTGCCCGCTGTTGTCATGATTCATGAATGGTGGGGTGTAAATCAAAATATCAAGGATATGGCAAATTTGCTGGCCAAACAGGGATTTGTTGTATTAGCTGCCGATCTTTATCATGGAAAAGTTGCAGAGAATCCTCAACGTGCAACGGAGCTGGTGCAAGTAGCAAGAACTAATCAAAATAATTCCATCGCTAATCTTCAGGGAGCAGTAAAATATTTGAGTTTGGCCCCTAATGTAGACAGCACAAAAATAACGTCATTGGGTTGGTGTTTTGGTGGTGGTCAATCCTTGCAATTGGCGCTGAACAGCCAGGAACATCCACTAGCGGCAACCATTCTTTATTATGGAACTCCATTGGTGACTGATAAGCAATCCTTGTCAAAGATAAAATGGCCTGTATTGGGCATATTTGGTGACAAGGATGAGGCCATCCCAATAGGAGAGGTGAATCAATTTAGAACTTCGTTGAACCAAAGTGGAATTACAAATGAGATACACATATACAATGGAGTCGGGCATGCTTTTGCAAATCCCTCCGGAGATAACTATGCTCCAAAAGAGACTGCAGACGCTTGGCAAAAAACCTTATCTTTTCTGAAGAAATATGTGATAGAGAGATAATTTAGATTGAGATTTATTCTTCACTAATTTAGAATAAATATGAAAACCTTGTTATTAGAATGATAAGGTTAAACATACATACAATTAGAACTGGTAGAACCGATGTCCAAAAACTAGATATACTGGGATAAGGGTCTGAAAATATGTATTTGATCATCACCGCTCTATCGTTAGTTTTATTGTTTATCGCGTTTTTGCTAATTTGTTCCTCGGAGTACAAAATTTATGGTCAAAACGCGACAATTGCTGGACCCAAAGTGACAGATTCCAATCTTAAAGTAGAGTTAGTTGCTCGTCACCTTGATTTTCCAACTGCCATTGATTTTTTGACGAACGATCACTTTCTCATAACAGAGAAAAATACTGGAAATATTTTAGAGGTGATCAAAGGTAACGTAACTGGTTCATTACTTCACATCGATGTAGGAACCAAGGATGAACGTGGATTATTAGGCATAGCTGTTTCTGATAATGAAAGTAAAGAATCAAATGCAAATAGATTTGTTTTTGTTTACTATACACAATGTGTAAAGGACAAGGCCACGGACATTCAAGACTGTGGAAATTACATATATAGATATAAACTCGATACCAATTCCGATAAACTAGTAGAACCTAAATTAGTTGTTCGTCTACCAGGTCTACCAGGACCAAGTCATAATGGAGGTAAGCTTATAATGGATAAGGAGAAGAATCTTCTTGTTACTATCGGTGATCTTCAAACAACCAGGTTTAATCAAAATAAGAGCGGTTATGATACTAAAGCACAGAATATTATTAACGGCACTTCCCCTGATGGTCGCGCAGGGATACTTCGAATAACCCAAGATGGCAAACCAGTAGATACTGGAATACTCGGAGCGGAGTATCCATTAAATCTATATTATGCTTACGGGATAAAAAACAGCTTTGGTATAGCTTTTGATCCACTAACGCAAAACCTATGGGAAACAGAGAATGGGCCGCAGTTTGGAGATGAAATCAATCTTGTTAAGCCCGGTTTCAATAGTGGATGGGAAAAAGTGCAGGGAATTTGGAAATTAAACCAGACAAGAGAGAAAGAGACCATATTTGATGATTCTAAAAAAGAAGTAGAATTTGTAAATTTCAATGGTAAAGGAGTATATAGGTCTCCAGAGTTTGTGTGGGACAAACCAGTGGCTCCAACTGCACTTGCATTTCTAGACTCTGATAAACTAGGTCAGCAGTATACAAATGATATTTTTGTGGGTTCAGCAAAAAAAGGAACAATCTTTCGTTTCGACTTGAATGCTGATAGGGACTCTTTAAAATTAGCCGGCGATCTAGCCGATTTGCTATACAGTAAGAAAGAAGATTATGGTAATGCTGTATTTGGTGAAAATTTTGGAGTCGTAACTGATCTAAAAGTTGGACCTGATGGTTATTTGTATATAGTTTCGGCTTCTAGAGGAGTTGACCAAGGAGCAATATACAGAATAATTCCAAATTCCAAATAATGTACTAGCTGAGAGAATGATACATATGATTTAATTTCTAGTTCCAATATTTATCATTCATTTTCAATCGTTAATGTAGATAAATTTCTATTTTAGATCTCTGCGAACATTTCTTCTATGCAGCAATAACGGATGAAGCTAGTGGTCTAAATACTTGAATACGGTAATTACCAGTATCCGCAACATATACTAGACCTGTATCCATATCAACTCCAACTCCTTCTGGTAAAATAAACTGACTGGGCCCGCTGCCTTCTGAGCCAAATTTAGTAAGAAATGTTCCGTTAGCAGTGAATACTTGTATTCTGTTATTGTTCTTGTCCGTGACATATATGTTGTCATTTTTATCAATTGACAGCCCTGCGGGTCCAT
>JAHEZK010000007.1:10688-55940 GCA_023251115.1 Nitrosomicrobium frigidum (SeqCode)
GTCCATCAAATCTTCCATTACCCTTACCGAATGAACCCCACATATTGACAAAAGTAAACCCTTTATCTAACGAGGTTGATATCGCTATTGGTTTATCACCAATACTTGCTGCGGCTAATGTCAAATCACTTGTTTTGTTCCTCGTTTATGGAATTCTCAACTATATTTGGCCTATCTTGTATATCACCGGTTCCTACAAATTCAGTGTTCCTATCTACAAATATATCAACACTATCACTAGCCGAGTTACCTTTATCGTCTTTTGCAATGATTTCAAAGGTTAATTTGTCATCGTTTGTGGTAACCTGTGGAACTGTTACTTCGAACATTAAGTTGGTTACATTTCCTCCTATCTGTGGTGCTATGTCAGAGGCAATAGTTTGTGAGGATATGTGAGCGTCTTGTGGCTTTATGGGTTCTCCTCCCGTTTGCTTCCATGTGAAAGATAACTTCTCGTTACCAGAATCATGAATTGAAATTCCCTTAATTTTTACTAATGATCCTTCTTCCGCCCTTTGATTCTGTTCAGTATTCAGATTCACTCTAATCAAACCATTATTCTCGTTCGGATTGTTCTCTATCTCTTGTATCTGAGTTGCTTCAGTATCATTTTCTACAAGGTTTTCTACTGAGAGTGTATCGTCAGTAGCATTGTCAGATACCGTGAGTTGAGACGATATCAATTGGCTTGTTTCATTCTGTGAAAGATTAGAAATTCCAATTTCTTTATTGATCTCACTTGTTGTCTGTCCTACGATAACACTAAACGAAGCTTGTCCAGTATTTCCTGATTTGTCTGTAGCCATACAATTTACTTGGTTCAGGCCTAATGGAAACATACTTCCCGAGGGAGGGTCGCATGTTGCTATGGTGTTACCGTCAACGGTGTCAGAAGCATTGGCATCATATGTTATTTTTGCACCTTGAAGATCATCAGCTTGTTTTAGAATGCTATGTGGAACCTTGAAACTAGGAGGAGAACTGTCCTTTACTGTAACATTAAACATAGCATAACTTACGAGGCTGGTGACAGGGTCCTTAGCGGCACAGAGTACTATGGTACTTCCCATAGGAAAAGCGCTTCCACTAGCTGGATTGCAATAGACAGATATTTTATCGGAGCTGGAGCTTGTAGCATTAACTGCGAAATTTACCTGCGTCCAGGAAGGGCCAGTAGCTCTTGCGTTAATAAAGGGAGGGGCTTCTACAAACGGAGGTTGTTTATTTGTCACTTGAACATTCTGAGCGAAGCCAACTTGAAATATAATTACGTTATAGGATAAGAAAAAAATAACAACAAAACATGCAATGAATTTTCTTCTTATCATAAATAATTGCAGAATGAATGAAAAGGATTTGCTTTTATATCTTTTTTCTTCAGCTGATTTAAGAAAATCATAGTTAATTAAGCTACAATTTGAACTATTCAATATATTTTTCAATAATGCTTCAAAAACTCTTAGTTTTTATGGTTAATTGCTATGGATATCTAAAATATATCAGGTTGGAAAGTTTTTGTCAAAAATCTTTGTCAGTTGCATAAATTAGAAAAATCAAAAAGTGGGAAATGATTTTCATGCGGGTGAAAAATAGTCTTCAGCTCACAATCATCTAAAACATCAATTCATTTCGAGATGTTTGTCCTCTGCGCTCACGTACTTAATTATTGATACAAAAGGTAGAGAAGGAGTCAGTTTTGTTACGTGTATCTATTTACGCTATCCATAAGTAGTCTTATCTGATTGTACTGTAAGCGTCTGCAATTTGCTTTTTAATTGCATCTAATTTTGATGGGGTGTCAATTACTTCTGTACTTGTAGGTTCATTTCTGCCTCTTTTAACAGAAATTACTAGAGAATCATTTCTTGGCTGTATGTCAACAAAGGTTCTATAATTCAATGTTTTAGCATAAGCTATCCTATGCGGTCTTGATTCTTCAATGACATTGTCACCCAGTGATTTTATGAAAGTACGTAGTGTAAGTAATAATTGTCTTGTTTGTTCTTCTAATCCTGCCAAATGCGTATCAAAAGAAATATCTGATTTATCCGTGTAAATGCCAAATTTGCTCATTGCTATTAAATATTGTCCATGCTATTTTAACCATGTCAATAGCAACAGCGATTTTTCGCCAGTGAATATCCAAAATTAAATTAAGTTTGAGATGTTCGCGATTTGTAAAAATTGAAATAGCGTATAATATTTCAACCACATGATTGATAAATATATCAAAATTTTTGAAATCGTATGCGGTATACGTACTTCTTATTTTTACCCCTATAGCGGTTATCCTAGAACTATTACACGTGGGATATGTTACTTTGTTTGTAATAACTGCTATTGCTTTGATCCCTCTTGTAAAATTAATAGGTGATTCCACAGAACATTTATCTACTCATTATGGTTCAACTCTAGGTTCTCTTATCAACGTAACATTCGGAAACGCGGCTGAAATAATATTGCTGTAGTTGCTATCAATGCAGGATTACTAGAACTTGTGAAAGCGTCAATAACTGGTTCTATTCTTGGAAACATAATGATTATTTTTGGTTTGAGTATGATTGCTTGAGGATTGCGACATAAGGAGCAACTATTTAATAAGGAAAATGCAGGACTGCAATCCTCATTAATTTTCTTGGCACTGATTGGTTTAGCAATTCCTACAATCATGTCAATTACTATTCTGAATGCAGATTCTGAAGATCATGCAAAATACAAATACAAAGTGACTCTGTAGCTATCTTGTTACTATTTGTATATGTCGTGGGTATTGTCTTCACATTTTTTACACACAAATATCTTTTTGTTTCACCCCATAGTAATGCTTCTGAGAACGAGATGTAACAGAATCACAATCACTGGAGCAAAAAGAAATCGTTTTTTATGTTGAGAGTAAGTATGATTGGAGTCATAGTGGTGAGCGAAATCCTGTTGGATCTGTAGAAAAAACAAGCAAGGAATTTGGCTTTGGTGAAATGTTTGTGGGCGCTATTATTATAGGAATCGTAGGTAACACAGCAGAGCATAGCAGTGCTATTGTTCTTGCGAGAAAGGGAAAAATGGACCTTCAATAGGAATAGCTGCGGGCTCCGGAACGTAGATCGCACTATTTGTGGTGCCTATTCTTGTATTAGTGGACATTGTCTTGTGGCAACCATTTACATTGCGATTTACACTTTACGAGCTAGCAACTCTATTACTTGCCGCATTCATTATGAACCTAATAGCATTTGATGGAAAAAGTAATTGGTTTGAGGGAGTAATGTTGACATCGGTGTACATTATAATTGCAATTGGGTTTTTCTTTATAGGCTAGAATTAGGTCTTATGAAGTAATGGATAAATCTTTTTTTCATGATCCAAGGATTAAGATACAGTAAATGATAATATTTTTTGCCAGTCCAATCGGATTAGGACATGCTACTAGGGATATCGCTATCTGCGAGGAGATAAAATCGATGACTAATGAGAAGATCTTGATCGTTACTGGTCGACCAGCATATGATATTTTTTCCAATTATGGATATTCTGCTAAGAATGTGTATATTCCTGAAAAATTCGATATAGATAATTTAATGCAACTGCGCTCACCATTGAAATGGCTGTTTAAGTACTTCTTGTATTATAGAAATTGCAAAAAAATTGCCAAAGACCTTGTAGACAGTAATGAAGGTAGTCTGATTGTCAGTGACGAAGACTTTGCGTCAGTTGCTGTCGGGGAAAAAAAGAATCTCAAACGAATACTAATTACTGATCTCCTAGAAACCCATTTTGTTAAAGGTATATTTTCAACTATAGAGTCCCAAATGAACAAATCCATGCAAAGCATGTTAAAAAAATGTGATCGTGTTATTATTCCTGACGATGGGGATGACGTGGATAATATCTCTTATGTAGGACCAGTTGTAAGAAGGTTGAGTATAACAAACAGGGACCTTTTGCGCAAAAAATTAGGTATAGACAAGAAAACAATATTGGTTAGTATTGGTGGAACCAGTGCTGGACGATACTTTGTTGATAAAACATTCAACGCGTACAAGAATTTAAGATCTAAAATGGATTTAGATTTATTGGTTGCTCTAGGTCCATCACTTGCCAAACTTGAAAGTAATAATCCTACCTATAGGAACATTGGATTTGTAAGTAATTTACATGAATATATTTATGCGTCAGATCTTGTTCTTTCTTTGGCTGGAAGATCAACAATTGACGAGTCTCGTGTTTACGGAACCCCAGGGATATTCATACCTATTAAGAATCACTTCGAACAAGAACAAAATGCAAGGAAGCTTGGTTACACTTATGAGGATATATCAAGATTGGAAGCTCTAATAACCGAAAAAATTCAAACTGGCAGACGTAGTAAAAATGTTGCAAACAATGGTGCCAAGACTGCCGCCAAAATTGTTATGGAAATGGTATGAAAATTAAGAACGATAAAGACATTTGCTTCCACTTAAAGTGTTTATAATTCTTGTGAGAGGCCTTCGGAGGGATTTGAACCCTCCTCGAGCGGTTTCTTCCAGCAACGATTCAATATTGAATGTTGTTGTCCACAGCCGCCTATACTGACCAGGCTATACTACGAAGGCCGATCATCATTGGTTTGATAAGCCTACAGTATATAACTGTTAGATAAATTATTTTTATACTTTAATGATATCTTTTCGAACTATCTGTATTCCCTCATTTTCCAGATTACTTGCCAATGCATTTAGACCAATTGAGTCTCCGGCCAAGTGTCCTAATATTATCAGGCTGCCTTGAATTTTACTTTCATTTAGTTTTACCAAATCATTGTAGTCAATATGAAAGTAGAGAACCGTCGAGATTCCATTTTCAAAATAATTTTTTGCTATTTGAAATCCACCATTAGTACCTGCAGCTATTACCGCGACCCACTTGCCTACATTAGAATTAGGCTGTCCGTATGAAACTTGAATCTTTGTTGCTGCATTTTTGAATTCTGGGATATCTTCTAAAGTTGTAACCAAGTCTGACACTAGATTTGGATTTTCGTCTTGAATCTTTTGAGATATCACTCTCCTGGCATACTCATCGCATGGTTGATGAATGTTTACTAATGGCATGTTCAAAATCTTTGCAGAATCAATAACAGAGGAATAGATCTGAGTATGGTTCCTGAGTTCTATTCTCTTCTTTAGATCCAAAACAGATTTTTTTGCAATATTTTCAGGAATGCCATTTTCTTTCATATAATCAATATGTCTATCAATAACTTTGTAAAAATTGATGGCAGTTACACCAATAGGATGATGGGTTACTACTGCATCACAGCCTAGATTCTTTGCTAGCATTAGATCTGCAGTTGTTACGTCTATCATTAACATTATCTTCTTAATGTTCCTACCATGAACGTGAACCGCAGTATCGGCAGGAACTGAGTTCCATTGAACCATATCAAGTGATATTTCTAAAATCTCATTAGTATCTAACATCTTGGATTTCCTTCTTTTTAGATTCATAATACTATAAAGAAGTTTTGGATTCACTAACTGAAGGAATTCAAATTAGTTTATAACCACAAATATTAGTTCTGAAAATGAATTTTGTTAAATGCATACCTTTCATAATTTTATGACTAATTAAGATATAAGATTAATTTTAACATTTAAATGTCATTGTGCATTTCGTTTTTGTACTATGAGTTGTTCTGACGAATATATATCACACACCGACACGCAGAATCTTATTCAAATTTCGCCACTAACAAAAGCCAAATTAAAGAAGGCTAAATATGGCGTTTACAATCATTCTGCAGTAGAACTCTGTCATTGGACAAAAAAATCTTTCTCCAATGAAGGAACCTGCTACAAACACAAATTCTACGGTATTTCAACTCATAGATGCATGGAAATGACACCTACTGCAATGAACTGTGAAAACAGATGTATTTACTGTTGGCGGCCTACCGAATTTTATGATACGCTGGAAATGCCTGAACATTTGGTTGATGAACCGGATATGATAATTAATAATTTACTGGAAGAACGTAGAAAACTCATCGTAGGACATTATGGTAACAAAAAAAGCGACAAATTAAAAATTGATGAATCTCTATTTCCGCAACATTACGCAATATCACTATCTGGAGAACCTACTATGTATCCAAAATTACCGAGCCTTATCAAGTATCTTAAAACCATTAAGAATACAAAATCAATATTTTTGGTCACAAATGGACAGGAACCAGAAATGCTCCAAAGATTGGTAGATGAACAAGCTCTGCCAACGCAGCTCTATCTATCTACCAATGCTTCAAATAAAAAAATGTATACAATGGTGAACAGACCGAAATATATGGATGCATGGGACAGATGGCAAAAGAGTCTTGAATTGTTGTCGGAAATGGATACAAGAACAGTATTGAGAATGACTTTGATACGGAATTTTAACGATTCAACAAATTCCGTAAATGAATTTGCTGATCTAGTGAAAAGAGGTAATCCGCATTTCATTGAAATTAAATCGTATATGCATATTGGAATGTCCACTCAAAGATTAGAGAGATCAGATATGTTGGAAATGGACGAAATAAGGGGCTATTCAGATTTAATGCGCAATAGTTTAGGCATATTCTCTATTATGGATGAAAGTGAAATTTCAAGAATAGTAGTTCTCCAAAATCTCAAGAGGTATACTGAAAGGTGGATTGAGGGGTATGAAAAGCCAATTATTCATTGAATCACGATTCTCCCTTTTACTCCTTCATCTATGTACTCCTAAATAATTTTCACGGTACCATTTTGCAAAATTATTCAGTGCTTTTGTCCTGTGTGAGATTGCGATCTTGTTTGTTATGCCCATTTGTCCATAGGTAACTGAGGAATCGTCTGGAATGAATATTGGGTCGTAACCCCAACCGCCTTTTGTAATTCGATCGCCTATCGTTCCCCTCGTATCACCGGAGAATACCTTGTTACATTTGTCGTCCATATATGCTACGATTGATCTAAATAGTGCAACTCTACTTGTCCTGTTCAATAGCAAATCTAAAATCCCTTGATTTCCTATGGTTCCAAGAACATAAGAAGAATAAGGACCAGGGAACCCGTGAAGTGAATCGATAAAAAGTCCGGTATCCTCTACTATTAATGGCCTACCTATTTTTTGATACGCATCCCTAGCCTTTTGCTGCGCAATTTCATCCAGGCTATTGGACTGAATCTCAATACTCTCAAATTTTACAAATTCTATTTCTATGTTGTAAGTCCTCATGTGGTTAAAAATTTCATCAAATTTGCTTTTGTTAGTACTTGCAAATATTATTCTTCTCAATTTTAGAAAAAACCAAACACCGGAATAAAAAATTTAGCCTGCACATACATAATATCCTAGTAAAAATTTATTTGCTGTCCGCTGGTGTTAAAGAAATCATATAATCCGACGCATTCTACCAAAACTTAAATGTGATAGCCTATGATTGTATCCATTGAGAATGGATTTTGCACAGTTTCTAAATAAAATATATGACTTGACAAGAGGTGAATTACGTATTATTAATCAATATGAGGTCGGTGAAGGACTGGAATTAAGCAGCAAACAAACGGATAAGATAGTCTATGAATTGTCAAACACGGGTATGATAAAAAGAGTGGCTAGGAACAAGATTGTTTTAAGTTCTCACGCGCTATATGTTATGCATAATAGTAAAAACTTGGACTGAAAATAGATTAAAGTAATTTAATAGGATAGTTACAGACTGTGGTTGCTCGATGCACAGATACAAGTTATCATTTTATCACATTCTTCATGTCGTCCATAAACACAAGGTCCACATACAGTCGTTATTTTTCCTCTTGGACCAGTTATTTCCTTATTCTGTAATTCTATTTTCATGATCTAATTGAAACATTACTCTATATTACCTTGTCCCCGTTGGTGCTATTGAAATCTCATTATACATTGCAGTCATTTTGCAGATACTTTAACGCCATCTTAATTCCTGTGGCGTTTGTTCTAATATCAAGGAATTTTCGATTTGATTTTCCACTTTAATGATTCTGACAACTTAAGAACAGCATCATACGTTGGTGGTGGTATCAATCCTCAACACCATGACTGTCCCATCGGCTTTAATTATTACATTTTATACTAGGTTGTGGTAATTCAGTTAACATCGATGGGTTGAGATCCCTCTTTTCCCCTCGATGTTTTGATTAGTTCTATCTACTAGAATCGTATCCAATATTCACAATCCTAACCACAGCAGTGTTCGGTTTGAATTTATCCTGATCATTTTTCACTATTTGTGTTATTACCCCCGCCAGTAGATAACTTCTTTAACTTAATGGGGCATAGAATTATTGCTACAACGGTATTTGGGATAAGTTCATCATTGGAAGAGGCCATTTCTCCAACCTCAAAACTATAGAATTTCTTAAATTTTCCTACTAAAAACAAGAATTAACTTGCACATAGCTCGAAATAGTTTAACATGAAGCGATGTAGCTTATAGCGTATGCTTAATAAATCAAAAAATTAACTAAATTCATCATGTGTTAATTGTTCCTAAATTCAATAACAAAAAACGTCTTTGCTATATACTAAAAATGGTATTGGTATCAACTCTATTGATTAATCCTGGATTCAACTAAATAATTTAACAAATATTTACGAAATAGCATATCTTTTCCTTGATTCTATATCCTCTATTCTTTGTAGAATTTTTTCCAATTCTTCTGAGTTAACATGTCTATACCCATTTAAGAAATATTCAAAAAATTCGGTGTATGAGTTATGGAAGGTACTCGTCAAAATCTCTTTAAATAATCTTATATCCATCGCCTTGTCTTCTTTCCGAGTCGAATAAAATGAGAGTCCCATATCTATCATAGTGACTTTACTATTTACAATGAAATTTGATGGCGTCAGATCACCATGTATCAAGTTATTCAAATGAAGAGTGGAGACGAACTTTCCGATTTCGAAACATATTGAGGACGTTAAAACACCGCTTGCCCTTTTTCCTGAAACAAATTCCATAACTATCTCAGCTCGATAGGGATCTATGAAATAGATATAAGGTGTCCTTAATCCAAGTTCTTTGGCCATCGTAATCATCCTGGATTCACTAATGGTTCTCCTTCTTCTCAAGTCATCATCCAGCTTTCTCTGGCGGTATGATTTTGGTATTCTAATTTTTGAAATTGCCTTCTTATTATACCATTTAGTCAAGTAAATATTCGATTCGGCGCCTTTGAACAGTAGTTTGATGTAACGCTGCAATGATAATATAACCAATGTTTGGAAATAAAAATGTGGCACCACAACTCGATCCAAATCCCGGAGAAAAATTAATTCTTGAAGAAGATTGCTCGGAAGTAAAACTTGGTAGTGGGATTCTAAGTTTAACCAATCAGAGGATTATTTTTGAGAAAACAGAAGGAAATCTGACCACCCTAAATAAAAAAATAGGAAGCGCCTTATTGAATGAGACTTTAGATAAAGTAGGTAATGTCCATCCTGAAGGGTTCATACTTACTAAGGTCGTTATAGAGATAGGCAGCTCAAAATACAAATTTAGTGTATTTAACAGTAAGAAGTGGGCTAAAGAAATAGACAATCAAAAAAGATTATTCATGAAGGACCAAAATTAGTTTCTGTTACGATTTGCAATTGTACTAGATCTAAACAAAAGTGGTGTAGGATTCTATTTTATTTATTAAATAGATATCCTATCCGATACTTGACCGTTCCAATGCTTTACCATTGGCTCATATTCATGTGCATATCCATATTTGTCTTGTTACCCATATGAGATTTCATTTTCATAATGTCCGCTTTGGGAGGGATGATACCATATATTGGTGTATCACCAAAGTGGTTATTAGTCTTAGTTGCGTCTAGTGATATGTCGATTACATGATTGTTCATTACTTTTATTTCAACTGGTACTTGTTCAACGGGTCCATCTTTCATTGTCACAGTGACTGTTCCTTTATAAGAAGTAACGTTGCCTTGATTGCTAATATCATTAAGTGAAAAATTCGAGATAACATGTTTATGCATCGCCGATCCGTCCAACATGGCCATATATATCCATGAATCAAATTTTGCTGCGTTTGTCTGGTTGAAACTATCCTTTGTTTTATTTACAATATTTGTTAACCAGTGGCCAGAAAGAACCCATGCAGGCTTCCCTTCTTCATTATTTTGAATGCTTGAAATAGCACCAAATACCATTTCCTTGTGATCTTTCCCTTTCGGAAATGCTTCGCCAGTATTTGTAGACGTGGCTACTGCTGCAACTAATGCTGCCATTACAAGTCCCAATCCCGCAAATAATAATACAGATTTTTGAATCAACTATTTATTCACCATACAGTAAATATACCAATAAATTATTAAAAGCTACCGGAAAAAACTAGTCGAGTAATGAAATTTGTGACAATTTGAACCATGCTAATGCTTCTTGTCTCTGATAGTTTGAAATTTATTCTCTCCACAATACATCCACAGTATCAATTCGCCATGATTGGTTAACAAAGGATTCAGATATATCTATAAAATTTTTTGTTTTCAAATAAGATAATATCCCAGTCCAGGCAATTTGTACTCCGTTATCTCCTGCAAATGAAATCGGACAGGGATTGAATTTTGCCTTGTGTCTACGACATGCAAGGTTAAGCATACGGGAAAGATCTTTGTTCGCAGATACACCTCCAACAACCAGTAGTTCTCTTTTTTCAGTAGCGGAGAGAGCTCTCTCAACTGCCTCTGTAATAATTGCAAAGGCAGTCTCTTGAATCGAATAACATATGTCTTCATTTGTGTATTTACCAGTTGAAATTAATCTCTTTGCAGCAGATAGTATTCCCGAAAAAGTAATGTCATTCCCTTTGATTGAATATGGTAACGAGACATAATTTTTGGATGATTTATTTGCCAATCTTTCTATTTCTGATCCACATGGCGAAGCCAATCCAAGGTGACGTCCAAATTGATCTAGAAGTTGACCTAAAGTAATATCTAATGTTTCTCCTATTACTCGCCATCTTTTGTGATTAAATACCAGTATCATAGTATGCCCACCAGAAACCAATAGTACTAGAGAATCCTTACCTCCAGTAAGACTCATTCCAAGTTCAATATGCCCTAGTGCGTGGTTGACGGGGACCAATTTAATATCATAAAATGAAGATATGGAACGAGCAATGACAGCTCCAATCCTCAGGCAGGGACCAAGTCCAGGACCAGCAGAGTAAGCTACAACATCTAAATCCTTGTACTTTATTTTAGAAGATTCTAAAGATTGTTTAAGAACCTCTATTGCTACTGATGAATGATGGCGAGCTGCTTCCCTTGGATGGATTCCCGATCCATCGGGGGCTTTGAAAATATTTCTAACGTCTGAAAGAATATTAGGCGATTTATCAGTATCAGAATCTGAATACTTGACTACAGAACAAGCAAAAGTATGTGCTGTACTTTCAATTCCTAGACATAACATAGTTATCACTTTCTACTCGTCGTAGATACAATTTTAATCACGTCATTATTTTTTAATTTGTGGTCTGCACCCAATCTTCTCTTTGTTCTAACATCAATACCAAAAAGAAAACCTTTTCCCAATTCCTGATGTATTGCAATTGCCAGGTCCTTTGCAGTTGATCCTTCATTTAGTAAATAAGCTTCTGGAAGAATGTTCCCCTTTTTATCCGTTAATTTTGATTCATCTTCAACTGGATATACTACTATTTTCTTCAATAGATTAAAACAAGTGATATTTATTATCTCTTGAACACCTGTTGTACCGTGTTTTTTAATGAATTCTGAAACAATTTGGAGCGCATCCTTCTGTTTTTCGCTTAATTGCATACTTTCTTTAATTTCAAATGAATTATCTCCTGGAAGGTAATGAACAAATCCATTCTTTGCTGCTTTTCGTAACAACATTTCTAATTCTGACGTACAGGGTATTACGTGAGGGTACTTTCCTACAATTTGTTGCAGGAGATTATGGGAAGTTGAAATGTCAGCTTTATTTGCTGCAATGACTACAGGCTTTACTATTATTCTTGTATTATGACAAAAATCTAACGTTTCTTGTTCTGTCCAATCTTTAATTTTCTTATTATGTAAATTCAAGTTGTTCAGGACTCTATCTATAGCTGATTCAGTTACTCCGAGTCCTGACAATCTCTTTCTTAAAATCTGAGTAGTACTTAGGCCCGATGAATCAAGCTCCCTTATTTTGTCCCAATCCCTTTTAATAATCGATACGAGCCAAAGATCAAATTCTTCTTCAACAAATTTAATATCCTCCACTGGATCGCCTGTACCTGTTGCTATTGGCCTTCCTTCTGAATCAGTAGAACCAGAGAGGTCTATAATATGAATAAGGGCGTCTGCTTGTCTTGCATCGTCTAAGAATTTGTTTCCCAGCCCTTTGCCCTCATGAGCACCAGGGACTAAACCGGCTACATCTACTACTTCAATTGGAATAAATCTTACTCCGTCTATACAAATAGAATGAACTGGATTATCTTTGACTCCAAATTCCGTACATACACATTTTACTCTAGCGTGACAAATTCCTAGATTAGGCTTGACAGTCGTAAACGGATAATTTGCGATGTTCACGACGTTATCTGTTGATGCAGAAAAAAAGGTAGACTTACCAACGTTTGCCTTACCAATTAAGCCTATGAGCAATTGATATGATTGTCATAATTCATAATTTAAAGTGTTCATTATCAACTTTTTGTTAAATTACTGTAATATTATAATCTCATTTTTAGTTATCTGTGCTCTCTGCCTTGACACTTTTTTCTATAGGTCACTCATTGTAGCGTACGTATGAAATCCATTGCGTGTCAGGATAAGTGAAGTTTCAAATGCAATTGTACTAAAGCTACATGTACCGATGTCAATTTTTCACTCAGGCAACTATTGTTCGTCCATGAACTAACATTAGTAGTACATCCAGGACATGACATTTGGCAAGACGATGATACTCCTTAGAGTTCATTTTTATTTATTATGACAACAAATTAAGAAACTTAAAGTAAAGAAGATGCACTTTGCATTCAATAGAAGAGCGTAATGTTACTACCTAGTTTATATTTTTTTGATCCATCGAGCCGAGTGGAGCAAATATCCAGTATCAAGAGCTTGTCTTGCCTTAGTGTTAGCCGTAGCGGCAGTTGTACTTTTATACTCTTTCAACCAGTATATTGTCATTGAATGTCCAAGCAATGCAGCTCAGGAACCAAATGGAAAATTAGAATCATTTCAGTATGAATTAGATCCCTTGAAACCTGATGAAGTGGAGCTCAATGTTTATGATTCATTTTAACTGAATTCGCTAGAACATCGGCGTGTTTATCCGTTATGTTAATCTTCTCTACAAATTTATCGTATGTTACTAATCAGAACCCTTAATTTTCAATAACCGGAAAGACATAACGAAAACTACGAATATTACTCCAGCACTAATCAGAAAAGTGATTGGTCCAATTAGTATGTACAAAAATCCTCCCAGAATTAGTCCGACAATACTTGCCAGTCCTCCAAAGCTGCCTGCAATACCCTGCACGGATCCTTGAAGAACTGAGCCTGCGCGCTTTGATAAAATAGACATAAAGGAGGGCCACATAAGTCCGTTACCAATTGCAAATAAGATGACAGCCGCATATACCCAGTAGCTGTTGCTAACTATTAGTAAAATAAAGTTCGTGCCCAAAATCATGCTTCCGATTATAACTAGCTTCTCTTCGGAAAATTTTCTTAATGCTCTACTTAAGACGGGACCCTGGATGAAGACCATTATTCCACTTAATATAGCATAAAATATACCCAGCTGCGTTATTGACCACTTTAAATCACTAACTGCATGAGAAGGAAATGAAGCATAGAATATGTTGAAACCAAGGAATATTAAAAAATATAGTACAAGCAGATAGAAAATATGTTTTAACTTGAATACGTCTTGAAATTTGAGTTTTGGTTTTTCTACTTTATAACAGGGCTTGCATTCTTGTGCGAATACTTTCCTTATGCTCCCTTCTTCTGAAATAAGAATTTCAGTTGATAAACGCTTAGATTCTTTTAGTCTAAATCCAATCACAATTAGTGTAAACATGGAAAAAAGTAACGCTGCCAAAATTGGTAATAGTGAACCGAGCATAGTACCCCCCAAGATTCCTGCGATTGCAGGGCCCAATATGAAACCCAAATTAGCCGACATGGCCATCTTTCCAAAGTTACCACTGCGGCTTTTTTCAGACGATATATCCGCAAGATAGGCGTTGGCTACAGAAATATTACCTCCAGTAATTCCATCTATGGCTCGAGCTAGGAATAACACAAGTATTGGAAGACTCATAGTAAGAGTTCCGAAAAGAAGAGTATCGAGGCTGAATCTTTGATCAGGCAGAAGTAGCGCAATAAAAAATAATATCCAACCAACTAGAGTTCCAGCATTACTTAACAGAAGAACTTTTTTCCGGCCATATACATCAGACCATTTTCCGAGAAGGGGAGCGCCAATAAGTTGGAAAGCAGAATATGTTGCTCCCAATACACCATAAACTATAGCATTTCCTCCAAAATCCCTCACTAAAAATACAAGGAAAGGCAGAACGATACTAAATCCAAGTGTACCTATAAAATTAACTAGCAAGATGGGATAAAGTTGAATCGCTTCTTTTCCAGTCATTTTCTGAACATCCTAATGAAACCTAAAAAATCCACAATATTAGATCTTCTTTGATTAATCTCATTGTTTTTTATTCTATGAATTATTACATAAAAATTGTATTTGTATGCCATCAGAATCATAAGCATAAAATGATGAGGCAAACTGTGTATCACTTTCGACTAATTGTTCATCAATGTCGATATTAAACTCTGAAAAATGATCCTTGAGCAATCTTAAATCACTATGGTCATTCAAATTTATTGCAAAATGATCTAATCCTATTTCATTATTGCGTGCAGAAGTAATGTTCTCTCCGAGCCATGTGTTGGTGGCAACATGGTGATGATACCTATTTGACGCGAAGAAATATGCCCCAGGGTAGGTAGCAGTATGATTTAGACCTAAAATTTCATTATAGAATGTTTTTGCTTTACCAAGATCAGAAACATGTAAATGAACATGACCTATTGACGTTGTTTGAGGAAGATGATTCCATTCTACGTCAACTGCAATTGATTCTTTCAATAGATTTTGTGTGTCTAAAGGCTCAGTAACAATTTGTACCCTTCCATCAGCCCATTTCCATTTCAAAGGTGATCTGTCTGTATAAACTTCAATTCCGTTTAAATCTGGATCATGTATGTAAATAGATTCTGATACACCATGATCGGCCATACCTTCATAGTATTCAGGATCAAGCTTTTCTCGTATATGCCTGAGAAAAAGCGATAGAAACTTTCTTCCTGGTAACAATATTGCAAAATGATACATTCCTGCTTTGTGTCTATTTCGAGTAATGGAAAGGGTCGTGTTGTCAGATTCTGATAATGCAACCAAAAATGCCCCCGAATTACTATCGTCTAATGATGGAGATAACAATGCTGCTTTGTGATCTTTTCTTGCTATATTAAATCCGAGAATCGATCTATAAAACTGAAGCGACTTTTCTAAATTAGATACATTAAGGTGGACATGATCTATTTTTAATTTGGGAGGATTAAACAATACTCTTTATACAATTAAGTCTTATTTAAGCGATTTACAAACATACGATAATAAAATCTATTTGGATACTCGCGGTAGTATCATATGAAAGTGAGAATAAAAAGTTATTTAGCACAACTCTTTCAATACTCATATTTTCTCGATCCCCTTTTTTATAAAAAGCTGTACACAGCTGTATCATCCTCCGAATAGGTCGTCGAGCTTTCGGAAAATATTGATGAATAGTTCGGAATTAGTTTTTTCACGTGATACTAAATATGTAAAAATCGAGCTAGATTAATGGTCCCTCATTAGGACTAGCAATTAACAATAACAATGAATTAAAAGTTTTAAAATTACTCCTCTCGAGTACGATTCATTTACTATGCTTTTTTATTGTTCCACTAAATTGCTTTGCCAATTTTCTTGCCTTAAATATTTCCCAAATAAACAATGCATATAGTAAATACTGTTGTTTTTGTTAGTCTATTATTTGAATTATAATGACGCTTGTTTGATTTTATTATTAGTTTTCACAACTATACCAAAATTATTATCTAATTTAAATACTGAATTGTTTTTTTGAGTGCCATCCTTTTATAAGACAAGGATTCCATGCCATTCTTTCTCGCAAGCCGCTCTACAGTTCCAGACCCAGCTCCTGTGGTATTAATTGCAGTTGGTTTTACCATTTTAACAATCTTTCACACTGCTTTTCTTCCTCTAAATTGTTCCGCGTCATCAAAAACTGGATCGGTCCAAACAAAATATTTAATTTCTCTACAGATCTAGTATTGATCATTGGCCGGCATCTTTGCAATTACAAATTATTCAGCAGATAGAGAAACCCTAGTTTCATATTTCATTAATTCATTGCAGATGCTTCAACATAGAGGAAAAGCTTACTGGAAGATAATTATAGATAATTTGGTTTCTAGTGGTATTGGCCCATTCCATGCAGATAGTTCAATTTTAAAAGGCGTTAATGATAATAGTAACCTTAGATATACGATCGGATTAGGCTATTTATCCAAAAGAACTCCTAGATTTAGAAGCATGAATAAGATTGGTGTAGTACTTGACGGATTCTTTGTTGACATTGAAAAATTGCATCTGCATCCACTTGTGGGCGATGCGGCTAATGCCGATTCACTTTACAAGATTTATAGTATTTTTAAAAAATTATTGATAGATCAGGGGAATGCTGAAAAGGCTTGTGAATTTTTGGACAGACATTTGAGGGGCAATCTAAGTATGATGTATGATGGAAAGATCTATTCATATAGAGATTCTACTGGCTTTAAACCACTTGTAAGTGGTACGGACAAGAACAATTCAGTCTCCATAATAGCTTCAGAAAATTCGCTCCGTATCCCTTTTCCAAACATGAATTTTGAAGATGTAAGACCAGGACAATTAATCAAGATGGATGTTGAAAATGGTCAACAAAAGATACTATCCCTTCCCACTACGAGGACAATGATAGATCCCTTTGAATTCATCCGAGAGTCTCATGTTACTGCTACTATTAATGGAAAAGGAATTTATGAAATCAGAAAGAGGATTGGAAAAGTGCAGGCAGATTTTCTTTCTACTCACTCTAACATAGATATTGATGCAGCATATGCAGAACCCGATTATCCTAGACCAATGACTCTTGGCTTTAGTGCAGAATACAGGAATCATATTCCAAAATTTGACTTAGGTGAGGCTATAATAAATGACAGGTACGATGATTCCGATAGAATGATAGATTTTTCTGAGAATATTAGCAAGAATAAGATGATAACTTCCGGAAAATCATTAAAATATATTCTCAAACACAAAATTAGCCAAAAAAACATTGGTCTAATTCAAGGAACAATTCAAACTGGAATCACTGCCAAGGAAACTATCTATTATCTAAGAAAGGTAGGTGTCAAATCAGTTTCTATTATCGTCAGCTATGTCCCAACCGTCGACGGACGACAAGTTGGTCTCTATACCCACAACAGAGAATTGATTGCTCATAAATATATTGGACAAGTGCCCTCACTCGAGGAACTAAATACCAGGATTTCTAAAGAGTTGGGCGCAAATAAGGTATTTTATAATTCTCCTTCTATTCTCTCCAAGGGAATCGGGATTTCAGAATATAATTTATGGTTTCCAGAATGGGTAAGATTTTTAGAATATGAAAAGAAATGACATTTAAACGCGATGACGATCTTGACCATTGGGAAGGTGATCCTATTAAGAAAATCATAATATTGAAAAAAAGCGTTATAGATGGGATAAACATAAATAACTTTGAAATCAGACAATATACTCATCATTGTTCCCTTCAAAGATATCATACAATCTATACTATGTATATGGAAACCGACAAGAACAAGATTGAGACAAAGTACAACAGAGGCATTCAAATGAGTGAAAATAATATTGAAGGCATAGCGCATTGTATTACCAATTTGAACGGTGTTTATTCAACAATAAATCGTCTATTAATTGAATTGGAGAACTAGATGTAGCACAATACCTTTTTGTTCTAATAAACGCCGTTATTTCGGTATCATTGTTCAATCAAAGACAATTACAGAAATATTGAATCTTTAGTCATAACTATCCACCTTAAATTTTGCTACCCAGTGTCGGTGATTAAGATAGAATATTTACAAAATAATGAACATTATTTCAATTATTTAGACTAAAAATTAATAAAAAGCAGTATAACACATTTGTCTTTTGAAATTACTTTCGGTTTTTCAGACCCTTTAATTGCAAAAAATGAAGCTACAAGTTAAAAATATTTGACCAGAATAACTATTTGACTTTTTACCTCTCAAGCTATCAAGAAGAGGATGTGCAACCTTGCAAAATCAACCCATTTACCTAAAGGCCATAACTCTAAAAGATATTAGCGATGTTGATTCGATTAAAGATGATGCTAAAAAGCATATGATTCTGATAGTACGAATAACACCCATGGCCCAGAAGGATATAGAAACCCTACGAAAGGCCATAGATGATTTGTACAGTTTTGTTAAATCAGAAGGCGGAGACATTGCAAGATTGGGTGAAGAACGGGTAGTAATTACACCACCTGATGTAAAGATTTGGAAAGGAGTACAGGATCTTAAATAGTCTCTCTACAAGCTCACAATACTTTGATTGATTCTTGAACGAGTGGATGGAAACTTTGTACCTTGAATATCTTGTTTATCGAATTTGACAAGTTTTGACATTTCTTTCCTTCCCCATGATTAGTAATTACCTTTTTTAGCTTTGGTTTCAATCGATTTACGTAAGCCAATAACTGATTGTAATCACTGTGCATACTAAACCCTGGTATCACATCAATATTGCACTTAACTTCAAGATTATTACCTCCTATAGTAATATTACGCTGTCCTTCTTGGAGCAGTCTTCCTGGTGTAGACTGAAATTGTTCGGATAATAGAATAACCTTACTCAGAGGATCGCTTGCTATTTGATTCAGATATGTAATTGATGGACCATCCGTAAGCATTGAGGATGGACACAATATTATTGATCCATTCCAGTTCACAGATGGTTCTAAACTGACAAGACTGTTGATATAAAGAGGATCTTCAGTTCGCTCACTTATTCGCTGCTTTAGTGTTTTTGATAAATATTCCGAATACATCTCGTAAAAAAAGAACATATCCAGTATTTTTTGATCCACAAAAATATTTTCAGGATTTATTTTATTGATGCTCCTTAAGATTCCTAAGGTGACACAGATTTCCTGTGATAAACCGAGGACAGGGACAGGAATCAATACTCGTCCACCATCCCGAATGGTCGAATTGATACCTTTGACTAGGTTTTCTTCCGCTACTTCTCTAGTAACAAATTTATCGTCTCTATTTCCGTTCGTACTTTCTATTACTAGCGTTTCTGCTCTTGGGAAATTCCAAAAAGCGTTGTCCACAGTATTTAGTCTACCAAATTTTAAATCGCCGGTATACAGTATATTGTAATCACCATTTCCAATATGCATGTGTGTAGAGGCAGAACCAATCATATGTCCTGAATTAGCAAAAGTTATTCTAACGTCTGGAGAGATATCGGTAACTGCTCCAAAATTAAGAGGAATTACTTGAGTAATCAAACTTTCAATATCTCTTGACGAGTATAAAGCCTCTTTGGTCCTTGAAGCATAGTCCTGTAGTGTTGATATCATTATTGGAAAAGTAGGTTCAGTGCAATATACCGGACCATCATATCCATATTTGCATAAAATAGGTACAGCTCCACAGTGATCAAGATGTGCGTGGGAAATAATAACCGCGTCGATTTCATTCATGCCAAGTCCATAAATATCTAATCGTGGCAAAATGTCATTGTCTTCGTGTTGATAACTCTTAATACCAAAATCCAAGAGTATCTTACTTTCATGAGTAACGATCAACATTGCGCTTCTACCAATTTCTGAAAATCCGCCCAAACAAACAATACTTGCTTCTTCAGAACCAGCAAGCTTTTGTCTAAATATTTTTTCACCAACTCGTTTATAAAAATCCATTCTTTCTTCGGACGAATTGTGTAATATTTGATTCATGAATCTAATGAGCTTCAAGTCACTTGGGACATATCTATAAATTAATTTCCAACCTGTTTTTTCAACTAGTGGAATTTCTAATTGGCTGAGTTCTGTTAGAGTTCTAAAATCGTTTACAAAAATGGTTGCCTCCCCGAGAGCAGGATCAAAAAAAATTTCAGAGACAGTGTTTGGATAAGAAGTGCTAGAACGAATTATTTGTTTGACCGAGTCCTCAGAAGACCTAATGGAGGTATCTGTTCTGATAACTATTCTCTTTTTTATTGAATTCACCATTTTAGAAATGATTTCTTGATTTTCCAAAAGGGTTGTAGGTTTTCTTGAATATAATACAATAAATGGTCCCTCGTATTCTATTTTGGTTATTTCGGATTCCGAGGGAAGGTTATTTAGAATAGCGGCAACAATGTTTTGATTGCGTTCTTCATCTTGTACTCTATCATACATATCAATATTTCACTAAGTTATATTCTCTTCATTCAGAAGTTTGTACATTGGAATGTATGATGAGCTAAATAAAGGTTCTTAAACATCATGCATCTTGCAACCCACTTTGCACATCTATGGATATTTCCAGCTGTTACAATTAACTGCTAAAGGCTCGATTGATTCTAACTGCAAAGCGATAGAAATAAAATGAAATATAACAATGATATAACAAGACTAATTGACATCGGATCCCAATCATTTAATGGAATTACCAAGAAAGATACTAATTGGTAACGATGTAATCTATCAACTTGGATCATTCATAAGAGATTTAAATGATAAAACCTCACTAGTCGCCGTTATTTCCGGAAATACTGTAAAAGCAAGAGTGGGAAAAGAATGTGTGGAAGCTCTGGATAGCTCATCTTTGAAGCATAAATGGATTGAGACTCCAAATGCATCCATGAATGATATTAATTCTTCTCAATCACTTGTTAGAAAAGAGCAACCCAATTTTATTGTAGGCGTGGGAGGTGGAAGATCAGTCGATGTTGCAAAAATGATTTCTTTTAATCTTAACATTCCATTTATCAGCGTACCCACCTCAGCGTCACATGATGGAATTTCAAGTCCCTTTGTTTCTATCCGAGGTAGAGATAAGCCTTACTCACTTAAGGCCCATGCCCCAATCGGAGTAATAGCAGATACTAAACTCATTTCAGAAGCACCTTATAGACTCCAGGCTAGCGGATGTGGTGATCTTATTGGCAAAATTACTGCGGTTAAAGATTGGGAACTTGCAAGAGATGATAATAACGAATATTTTGGTAGTTACGCCGCAAATCTTGCAAATATGAGTGCAAAGATAATAATTGAAAATTCTAGCAAATTGTTCTATCGTGCCAACATAAGGACAATAGTTGAGGCACTAATAAGTGCCGGAGTTGCCTCTTGTATTGCTGGTAGTAGCAGACCATGTTCCGGTTCCGAACACTTGTTTAGCCATGCACTAGAATATGTAGCAAAGACTAATTGTGGCTTGCATGGAGAGAGAGTTGGAATTGGTACAATAATGATGTCAAAAATTCACGGATTGGATCATGATGTCATCATCAAGACACTACAGAATATTAAGGCTCCAACTACTGCAAAGGAGATTGATGTAACCGAAGACCAAATCATACAATCATTATTAATTGCTCAATCACTCAGACCTGAAAGGTATACTATCCTTAACAAAATCAAAATGGATAAAGGATCGGCTAGAGAAATAGCAAAATCGGTCAGTGTCATCTAAATAAGTAAAAGAATGGTGGATCTAGATTACCATGTCCAAGGAGACGCCCATATTAATAGAGCCTATTTCTTTTGTGACTTTGGTACTTCCTTTGGTTTTGGTACTTCCTTTGGTTTTGGTACTTCCTTTGGTTTTGGTACTTCCTTTGGTTTTGGTACTTCCTTTGGTTTTGATGTAGTCTTGGATTTATTGTAAATTTCCAAAAATTTTATGCTCTCAATAGCCGGAATGAACTTAAACAATTCGGTTGATATTGCCTTTTTTATGATCTGTAGTCCTTCTATTAAAAAGGATTCCTCGGGTAAGGTAATGGTGATTTCGGATTTATCAAAAGATATTGAAATTTTGTCACCATCAACAAGGAGTCTTCTTTTGACAAGAGAAGTTGCTTTCTCTTCGTTAGTTTGTAAGATCTTTAGAATGTTGACATTGTAATTTAGCGTTTTTCCTGCTAACCTATGATTGAAGTCAACCTGAACTCGGCCGGATCCGATGAATCTGACAAATCCTCGTCTGTCGTCTATGTCGACTACATCTCCAGCCTTAATTTCATCAGCCTTGTCACCGAATTTTCTTTGTGGTATCATTCTAACCTTATTTGGATCTCTCAAGCCAAACGCCTTATCAGGAGGTATATCAACATCCAAAGCATCACCAAGTTTTGCCGTAGATAGAATTTCATCTAGCCCCTTCAATACCCATCCTTCACCTATTGACACTAACCTGGGTTCATATTTTATACTTGGATCATAGAGATCAGATTTTTTTGCATTTTCCTCAACAGTGGTCTCAAAAATTTCATCTGAATCCTTAACTTTAGCAGTATAGTCTATAAGAATAAGCGATCCTTTTTCCATTGTCACGAAATTTGCTGTCGGTTTACCATAATATTAAGCTTAACAACTTGCCATCATTGACTCAGTATATTGTTTGCAACTGATAATCCATCCTTAATGGGAGGCACACCCAGAATTGACATTGATGATGAGATTGCAGAAAGAGTTCTCATAACGTGGTAACTGCTTACTTCACCCATGCATCCTACTCTAAAAACCTTTCCCTTAAGCTCTCCGAATCCCCCTGCTAACAAAACCTTAAACTTAGATGAAATCAACTCTCGAAATCTTTTGTCATCAATACCAGGAAGATAATTTACTGCAATTACAACATTGCTTCTAGAATTTGCATCGGCAAATGGAGTGAAACCCAAGGCTTCCAGTCCTGAATAGAATGCATTAGCACATTTTCTGTGTCTCTCAATTCTATTTTGAATTCCTTCTTCGAGAATAATATTTAATGCCTCTTGATAAGCAAAGAAAAGGCTAATGGCAGGTGTGAAAGGAGTTTCAAAACTGTCATTGTAGTATTTGAAATATCGCTTTAGGTTCAAATATTGACTTGCCGGAGGATTCTCTATCATGTATTTTTTTGCTTCCTTACTTATAGAAATGGGGGCTATTCCAGGGGGCGCTGCTAGTGCTTTCTGAGTTGCGGTGAAACAAATGTCTACATTCCACTTATCCACTGGTAATTCATCACCACCGAGAATTGAGACTGCATCAACTACAAAAAATGCTCCGTGGGCCTTACAGATATCACCTAATTTGGATAAATATCTCAAAGTAGTGCCTGTAGATGTTTCATTGTAAACCACGTATAGCGCCTTAACTTTGGAGTTTTTTTCAAAAGCCTCTTGTATTTTTTCTATTGGTGGATTTTGTCCATACGGTGAATTTATCCTGATAGTTTTTCCACCATAGTTATCGATCAGATCGGCAAGTCTGGTACTAAATTCACCATTTACTGGTATGATCACCACATCATCCTTTTTTATTAGATTTACAACAGAAGCTTCGACGGCACCGGTACCTGATGTTGTAAGTACTACAATATCATTTTCGGTTTCAAATACTTTTTGTGTCTTACTTACGATATCTTTGTATAATTTTCTAAAATCATCACTTCGATGGTTTATCATCGGAGTGAGCATTGCGTTAATAACTCTATTAGGAACGTTAGTTGGGCCGGGAAGCATTACAAGGTATTCCAATTACAGTCATGAAAAGATTATAGCCAATATTTATAATTACGTAAAAATTGGAAAAAGACATAAATGATTTTATTTAGCCTTAAATTATGCCTAACGATCGTACTAAGAGAATCCTTGATTCAATAGTTGGAAGCGGATTTAATGCATTGATGGTTTTCAAACCAGAAAATATTTTCTATTTGACAGGTTTTTGGGGGGAATCCGTGGCCATATGCACCCATGATGAAACCAAACTCTTTGTTCCCAAGTTAGAAAGCAGCAGGGCATCAAATGAGTCCAAATATTCGGAAATTATTACTACTGAGCGCGGCGTAGGATTGATTAAATCAATAATACCCTACTTAACAAAACAAAGATTTTATTCTGACTGTAGTGATTATGAAACAATTCAAACTATTTTACCACATACTGATAACAGTAAGTTTGTCTTGAATGAAGGTCCATTTCGAAATTCAAGAATTATCAAAGATGAATACGAAATTGAAAAAATCAAGGAGGCATCGCATATAATAGACAAGCTGTATGAAATATGCAAAGAGGAGATAAAAGCAGGACTTACTGAAAAACAATTGCAGTCAAAATTACTCTTTGAAGCAATGAATCTTGAAGCAACTTCTACATGCTATCCTTATACTCTAAATCCATTCATAATTGCTGGTGGACCAAATAGTGCTCTACCTCATTTTGAAACATCAAACAGGGAATTTGCCAATGGAGACTTGGTAGTTATAGACCTAACACTGAGATATAAGGGGTATATTTCTGATGCCACTCGCACATTTGCCTTAAACAAGGCAAATCCTATAATGTCCCAGGTGTACGATCTTGTCAGGAAATCTCAACAGCAAGGGCTTGAAAATATAAAGGAAGGAATTGAGTGTGGAAAAGTTGACGAGGCATGCCGTAAAATAATATCAGACGAAGGATATGGAGACAATTTCATTCATTCTACTGGACATGGAGTGGGTTTGGAAGTTCACGAACAACCATGGATACGTCAAAATGAACCAAAGAAACTATCCAGAGGTATGGTTGTTACAGTTGAGCCTGGTGTTTATATAAATTCCAAGTTTGGTGTAAGAATTGAAGACACAGTAATAGTTAATGACAGTGCCAAAGATTTAGCTCTAACTAAGTTTACCAAGGAGTTACTAATTCTGTAATCAAAAATCTCTTATTGTCCAATGTTAAGCTTTTTTAAAATTATCGTTACTAATTTTTTGGCTATTTCCTTCTTTGATTCAAGTGGAATGTGAATAACGTTTTTTTCTTTATCTATTATATAGATCTCGTTTGTATCAGAACCAAAGTGGCATCCTTTTCTAGAAACATCATTGGCTACGATTAAATCACCATTACACTCCTTAAGCTTAGCAACAGCTTTTTTCACCAATATCCCTTCTGAAACATCATATTCCGCTTTAAACGCCACCAAGAAAATTTTCTTATCAAAATCCTTTATTCTGTCGATAATTTTTGGAGTTGGAATAAGTTTAATAGTTGTAGTTCCTTTTCGAGTATCCACTTTGTTGGGGTATTTTTTTCCGGAGCGTGCTACGGTAAAATCAGCGACTGCGGCAGCATGAAAGACAATATGTTGTTTTTCTCCCGAAATTCTTTCTCTCAAGACCTTTAGCATTTCTTCAGTAGTTTTAACTCTTACGATATTCATTCTTGAATCATCTTGGATATCCAAGGAACCATGACCGTAAACAAAAGTTACATTGTAACCTTTATCTGCACAATGTTGTGCTATATTCAAACCCATTTTTCCAGAGCTTAAGTTGGTCAAAATTCTAATCGAATCAACATATTCAATAGTTGAACCCGCCGTTACCAATACATTCACTGTCGGCTCAATTTTTCCTTTCTTATTTGCAATTTTACCAATAACAAATTGCAAAACCTTATCTGCAGAAACGACTTTGGCTTTATCCTCTGATATTGATGGTTCTAATATCGATACTCCTAATGACTTTAATTTCTTTATGTTATCTGCGATAATGACATTTTCATACATGGCCTCGTGCATTGCAGGAGCAATAACAATGGGTATTTTTGATCCGAATGCTACACTTAGAACAGTGGTCACTGGATTGTCTTCTATTCCATTGGCAAATTTACCCAGAGTGTTGGCAGTGCAAGGATATACAAGAATTAGATCCGATTTTCCATAATTGGCAAGCGTGATATGTTCCAGCTCTGATGTTAATTCCGTTATAGTTTTGTTCCCTGTAGCCCAATTCATTATTTCTGCGGTCAGTAACTTGGATTTGGTTGATTTAGACATCACAGGGTGGACTTCTGCTCCATATCGCATCAGCATTCTACTAAGATCTATTGCTTTGTAGGCAGCAACACTTGCAGTAATGCAAAGGACGATATTCATTCCTTTCAGGACATTGCTCTCTTGACCTATGATTTCCTTTGAAACATGTTTTTGATTTCGAGAATTCTCTGAATTAATCATACCTAGACCCTTTTGAGCATTTCTTCAAGTTTTGCAAACTCTTCTTCGTTCATATGGTATGTATGTTCTTCTTGCGGGAACTTTCCAGATTTAACTTCATTTTCGTATTCTTTTATTGCATCAAATATTTGTCCCGACAAATCCAGATACCTTTTTACAAACTTAGGCTCCATATCTTTATACAAGCCCAACATATCATGAATTACCAAAACTTGTCCATCCACATTGGGACCGCATCCTATCCCTATTATTGGTACTTTAACAGATTGAGCTATGATTGATGATACTTCGTTGGTAACTTTTTCAAGAACAATGCTAAAAACACCAGCTTCTTCTAGTGCCCTTGCTTCGCCAATTAGCTTTAATGCATCTTCAGCTGTTTTTCCTTGTGAGCTGTAGCCATGGTATAGCGGAGTAGTCTGAGGCTGTAATCCTATATGTCCCATTACAGGAACACCAATGGCTGTCAACTTCTTGATTATATCGACAATTTCGGTTCCACCTTCTAACTTAACTGCGTCACAACCACATCTCAGAAATTTAAGGGCGTTTTTAATCGCAATCGTTAAACCTGTTTGATAGGATCCAAATGGCATGTCAGCAACTATTAATGGTCTTGTTATTGCATTAGCTACCCCTTTGCAAAATGTCAACATTTCTGTCATTCCAATCTTCCTTGTAGAATCATAACCCAGCATGACGGTCGCTGCACTATCGCCTATCAGGACTATGTCCAAATTAGTCTCATTACATATACGAGATATAGAATAATCATAAGATGTTAGCATTGTTATTTTTTCCATGTTCCTTTTCTTGCCCAAAATTTCGGAAATTGTAACTTTTGATTTATTTTTGCCACTCATTTCATATTCCCTTTTTAATTATTAGTAATGAGTTGCGTATATTTTCTTTGTTATCAAAATTCTTAATCAAACTCTGTAAATATGACTTTTGCTTCTTGACAAGTTGTTCTGATAACCTTATCATATTTGGAATCGCGCGCATAATGTTATCTATAATAGTAACGTTAGATGCTATCGCAGTTCTAGATAGCGGGTTCAGATCGACAGAAATGACTTTTTTACCCATACTTACTAGACTTTCTGTTCTATCACCATCTTCTAATGCAACTAACACAGTATCAGAATCCATTATTCCTTCTTTATCGACAAACTTGCGGTTACTTGATATGCCATAGATTATGGACTTTGCCTTAGTGTGCACTCCCAGTACCTCGTGTGAACCTTCTTTTCTTAATATCCGCGCTATTGCATTGGATCTTGCCACACTCCTATGAAAAAGATTTACTTCGATTCTTGATTTAGTAACATAACTTAGTTTGACTAAATCTTTAGCACCTAATGCTGCAGTGTTACCATTTATGGATATAGTTGATTTATCTGATAATAATAGTATACATACTGCGACTTTTTCAGCGTTGTATGCATATTTTGTGGTTTTCTCACCCAGCAAATAATCAAATGCTTCACCTCTACCATGAGCAATTAGTCCTTGTGGAACGACGATTCCTCTATTGAATCCATCAATCAGTTTTTCTCTTATAATGAGCGAACTTGCTCTCGGATGATTTAATGGGATTTTATGTGTCATTTTTTCTAATTATTCTGGCGCCTTCATTTTCGATATCAGAAATAAATAATCTTGCAGGGAAATTTTTTGAAATCTTGCCAATTGTGGTTAGTTCGTTTTCTTTCACTATTGTGAAAACGGTTTGCCCAAACAGAGCCGTACTTCCAGAAAAACCGTTTTGTACTAAAATATCAATCAGACTACTACAGCTTGTATTTGCATATCCCAAAGATTTTGAAAACTTGTATGACAGTTCCAAGAAGTCCGACATCTTTTTTGTCTTTAGGACTTTCATAATCATCTTGTTACATTCATGATTTGATGTCTTTCTGATGCTGTCGATAAAATACCGGGTAAAAATGGGTGAAAAACAGAAAATTGCGATTTTGTAATTATTTATTTTTATTACGCTTGTTTTTCCGATACCAGGCGCCCCTGCTTTTGTCCGAAGACACAGTCCTCCATAAAATTCTGAAAGTACCGTACCCAAACCTGTTTTGCACTCTATTTCAGCCTTATGAGCTATCTGAGCCGATTCTATATCAGAAAGACCCAATGAAAGTGCTTCGTTGAGTGCGTACGATAAACTCAGTGCTGCAGATCCACTTGTACCAATTCCATATCCTATTGGTACATCAACTTCATGATTTACTTTTAGAAAGAACTTTTTGTTTACTTTATTCAGGAATTCATTCATGATATATCTTGAAACGAGAGCATCTTTCGAAACGGCACCGTTGATTTGAATAATGAAATTGTTCGTCTCACTATCATAAAGCTCAACTGTGGTTCTTACTCCCTTGCTAATGGAGATCCCTGCCCCCAGAGAGCCTTGTTTCAAAATAGATTCGCCTTTGACCTCACTATAAAATCCGGTAATGTGGCTTGGACTATACGCCTTGCCGATAGAAATGGCTTGATTTATCTCTAAGGTCATTTTCTACAATAATATAATATTTTGAAAAATATAAGAATAATGTTTAATTAATTTATATGTATTTAAATTAGTATGTTTCAGAACGAACGACGCTTACAGAAAATTGGAAGCAGTGTCTTGATGTCATTGCCAGCCGAATGGATAAAGACGCTAGGTCTCAAAAAGGGAGACATACTATCTATTGAAAATAACGATGATAATTCTCTCACGATCTTTCCCGCCAGTGATAAAAATAGTCAAACCAAGGAAATAGCTATACACCTATCAGATCTTTCTCATGACAAATTGATAAATCAGATATATGGAGCATATCTGTTAGGTTATGACTTCATAAAGATAGTCGGCAAAACTCAAATCAATTTTAACATTCGAGAAATCGTAAAAAAAGCGATGAGAAATTTGATTGGTCTTGAAATAGTTGACGAAGATGGGCTGAACATGACCATCCAGTTCCTCTTGGACGCTCATTCTATGAATATCTCAAAAATATTGAAACAAATGAGCTCTATTGTCAGTGGCATGCACCGGGATATAGTTAACGCTATGAAAACTAGAGATACCGATATCGATCTACTTGTGAGGGGAAGAGATGATGAAGTAAATAGACAATATTTTCTAATCGTACGATTAATTAGAACGGCAATGATGGATCGGAGATTGGCTTCAAGTCTTGATCTGAGTAATATCGATATTTTAGATTATAGAATTGCGGCAAATCATTTGGAGAATGCAGGAGATCTTATTTCTAAATTGTCCTCCCAATTATCAGGATTTTTCGATGAAATTAAATATGAAAAAATAATTGACGCAAATTACTTGATTCTGGAAATGCAGGAAAAATCAATATCTGGATTCATAACCAAGGATACGGAAAAGTCCTCTCATGTAGTAACTCTTTTCAATAAGTTTAATACAATATCCACCTTCTTAAAGAATGATTATATCAAACTAGAAGGTGACTATCAATCTGTATTAAAGATAATACACATAGTATACACAATGGACGAAATAGCAAGGTGTTGGACAGATATTGCTGATTTAATAAAGCCAATCTATTCGATTAGATGAAAAAATTAAGCCTTTGATCTGTTAGATGATGCAAGATAACACTAACTTTCAAGCTTTTTGATTACATCATCAAAATATCTTAGAGGTACTATCTTTACGGTATTGAATGAAGAAATTCCCACCGCTATACTTAGTTCCTCAATATCATGTGCATTTTCTGCTTCTATAATTATGACCCACTCATGTTCCAGAACTGACATGTAAAAGGCAATGATTTTTTTTACATTAAATTTTGAAATATTATTTTCAAGCTTGCGCTTCATTTCTTTAAAAATTTCTTTGCTTTTCTCATTATTTAGTGGGCATGATTCTGGACTATGTACTACAAATACTCCAAATAGTGAATTTTTATTTGATTCCATTTCATCTTTTATCTATTCTGGACACTTAAATGAATTATTACATCTGACACGATTTATTATCTCCAGGGATTATTTGTCGCGTTTCTTTTTATTTCCGGAATTAGCACACTTGCAGCTGCCGTCATCGCCAAAAAACTAAATCAAATAGCTTCGAGAAGAGCTGTGATTTCCGGCGCTTTATATGGAACTATCATGACAGTAACCTATCTCGTTGTGCCCCCAGACCAGACCAGATATCGATATCGATGAATCTGATTGATACTTTTCGAGTTGTCAGTGGTTCAATAATTGTTATGTTTTGGGCGATTCTTGGGTCAATATTTGGGGCTTTATGGCAGCGGTTTGAACCTGACAAATTTGAAAAAATAACTGCATTCTAAGATCCACTGCCGCTGTCAAACTCTAACTGTGGCGATAATTATAGTAAAAAAAATTCAGATTTGATATCAATTAACCTCAAATAACTAATTATTGCCATTGATTGAAGATAAGCACGCAATTCTTTGTCTGGATTTAATGAATGTTTGATCTATTATATCTAGAAATAGTAAAGGCATAATGCATTGTGGTAGACAAGTGACAATTCGTCTGAAATCATTATAGTAGAATATTTATATTCATTATAATACTATCATTTTCATAACCAGAAAAACTGTTTACGGAAAATGTCCAAAATGTAGGACTAAAAGTCAACTTGAAGTACTTTCAAGTAATCCTGGAAATGAGAAATTTAGATGCAATATGTGTTATAACAAATTTACAATGGATGAACTTTGAGATGGTATACGATCATTAGAGGGCATATTATGTTGTAATATCAATGAATTTGTGACAAATTAATCCAGGTGGCAATTGGACTATAAAAATACAAGAAACTAATATTGAAATATGTGTGTGTCCAAATTAAGACAAGATTGGATACTTTAGACGATTCGCTGCGCGATGTACATAAGAACAAAGAGCGGAATACTTATTTACCTAAACAAGGATCATTCCATGAATCATCTTTTCAATATCCAGTAAAGATTGGAGACGAGTATGACGTAATCATCTTAGATATGAGCAGGAATGGCGATTCCGGCGTTACACGAATAAGAGGTCTGGTCACTTTCGTCGGAGGGACAAAACCTGATGATAGAGTAAAAATCAAGATTACCAAGATAGGAAAGGGATACGCTAGAGCACAGTTGATTTCATATTTAGATTCATAAATAGCGAAGGTTACATGACCATGACTAAATTTAATCCCAGCATCTTTACCTAACGTCCAACTACTCCAATTGTTCTAACAGTTTTGAGTGCTTTGTTTTGATCAATAAAGTATATATCTTGTTCATTAAAATATGTGATGATGAGAATTTTTCTCGTCTTGGTTCTTTTGTTCGTTCTCCCATTTTGGGAAGTAGACGCTGCTAAATATGCACCAGTACCAAATCCACAACCGCCCAACGATCTTGTTGTAAAGTGCGATAGCGGGAATTATTCATCTACTGCGTGCAGTATTGCTAAAGACCTTTCCTCTCTTTCGCCAACTAACATTGCTACTTATGGTTTGGTCAATCAGGAATCAACAGTAATTGAGCAAAGCCTCAAACTCTTGGACAATTTCACGTTGACTAAAGTCTTGCAAAGTATCACTGGAGAGGAACTTGCTCAAATTAGACAAAAATTGACAAATCAAACTTTCGATGATATCGTACCTGAACCCCTGCGTGAGCCCTTGTTAAATAGACTGTCTCTCAACTAGTAAATATTTATTTTTTTAATATTAAAACTGTAAACATAATATTTCAAACAGAAGCGCTGTTCTTAGTGTTTCTTCATTTCTACATCGATTTCAAAAAGTTCAATTTCCAGCCGTATGTTAATTTGGAATTATGAAAATTAGTATCCCGCTAATCAAATAAGGTTTTATTTATGCAAGTATTAAGTTTGGTATGGAATATTTCCTAGGAACACCATTTTTTGAATAAATTGGAGCGATCTCATAAAGTTCTACTTTTTTTGGCTAGTGTAATTGTAAAATCTTTTCTGATGTCAATAGTTTCTAGTTATGTTTTTTGTGGTAGTATTAGTCCATACGTCCTTTTTTTCCATTGTATTAACAATGTTCCTTTTGTTGGTGGGAGTATAGCAGCTGTTGCTATCAGTGGTGCTATTTTTGGATACTATATCACAAAGCTTAGATCATTTGATTCAATATTTCCAAATTTAATGATGGGCGATTTTATGGTTACTGCAATGTATTTCGGAGCCTCCTTCTCTGCTACTTCATTTATTGTATCGAAAGTGATGTTTTGGTTATTTGGTGTATGGATATTGGGTATGCTTCTCGCTCCTTTTAACAAGGATCGTACTATCTTAAAAAAGGTAACTGAATATGGCTCGCTAGTCGCATTAGGAGCTCTACTTACTGCGCATTTTATTCCATATTTTGAAGAATTTCAATCTTCGTATACAGTTGGAATGATGGTAACTAGTATTTTGAGTTTATTTGGGGCCGGTCGAGACAAATAATTGGGTTTTTGGGTCTACTAATAAACAGACATAACATCAATGGAGTTAGGTTAAGCGTTTATACAATACTTCATGATTTCCTGTTGTATTATCTTCCCATACCATGTGAATTCCATTTCGTGATACTGTAATAGACGGACATTCTGAGACTCCATTGTTGTCGCTAACATTTACTGGCATATCCTCACTAGTTTCATTGATTTTACTCGTGGTCAGGTAGATATCTTGATTACCATTTATATCATCTTGCCACGCGACATATATCGTGTCATTAATAATCATATTCTCCACATTTGACGAGTTAATAGAAGATATGAGAATTGTACTCCCAAAATCGTTACCATTATTTTCGCTGCTTTTAATGTAAACATATTTTTTATCTACTGGCAAATTGCTAGTCCAAGAAACTAGTGCACGATCAGCAAATGCAGCCACTTGAGATTCACCCCCATCCATTCCTTGGGTATTTAGTCTTCTAGGATTAGTATCATTGTATGCATTGTTGTATTCTTGACCTTTGATAAACAAGATTTCTGTATCTTTATCCTTATTTTTATCCCACGTTATGTAATAACCATCTGCATTCGCGGCTATCTTGGGATAAGTTTCTGCATCAGCTTTGCCAATCTCTCTTAGTTCTCCGAAAGTTTCACCCTCATCGTCACTTTTACTAAACAATACCTTATTGTTAATTTCTGTGTCAAATCCATTCCATACTATGTAGACATTTTTCCCTTTTGCGGCAAGCTCGGCATGATGTGGACCTATTGTGTTCTGATCTACAACGATAATTTCAGAGAATGTCTTGCCATTGTCGGGACTCTTGCAAAACATTACTTTTCTTTCGCCAGAGGAGTCGTCTACCCATGCTATATAGATATTATCTCCAACAGATGCGATTTGTGGATGTTCCGAAAATCCAGGGTTCTTACTAAGGTTTACTGGGTCTCCAAATGTGTCTCCTCCATCGTTACTCTTCATAAAGAATATATCATAATTTTTGCTTGCGTAATTCCCTACAGACTCTTGCCAGACCACATATACACTATTTGATGATGAGATTATCTGGGGATATACAGAGTCATCTTCGTTCTGAGTTAGATTCTTTATTTCACTATAATTTAGACTTTCGGAGATTTTTTTCTTTTCTTTATTGTCTATACCACTTCCCTCAACAACTGTGGATGATCCTATTATGAGTAATGTAATTATAAAAACTTGGTATAGAGGAATTTTCATGATAATGATAGTATATTTTTAGATATTTATCTGTACATCAGACTTCCATTTATCGCCTGATTCCTAAAGCAAATATTATACTCTGTAAATACAGCTCGTAAAAACTGCTCAGAAATTAACTGCCGATAATATTTTGCACGCCGGTATACCTAATATAATGTGTCTTATAGCCGGCATTTTTGAACCATTAGATTATCACTTCTTTCAAATCCCCCTCCCCATCTCACAGGAGCTTCCTTTGTTAAATATTCCAACACTCTAAAAAGAACTCATGTCTCATCTTACTACATTTAATCAAAATGATTATGAACCAAAATTCCAAAATGCTTATGAATATCTTGATAATATTAAACTTGAAATTAGAGGATTAACGTCTGCAATAGAACTTGAAATTCACGATATTGTGTGTGTTGTAGGAATTTCAGAACTTACAAATATACTTTTAACAAGAATTGGCGTATGTTGCTTACTTCCTAGAAGGTCTTGTGGTTTTATATCCAATTGTACATCTCATTCAAATGTATTAGTTATAGATGCAGGGAACAGCACAGATGTGTATCAATATGTAGAATTTGGACGACAGTATGGATTGAATACCAAACAAGTCTTACAAAGAGTAGTGGTAACAAGGGTTTTTACACTATATCAACTTGTACATTTAATAGTCTATAAGCTACCAAATATGATTCATAAATTCAATGCTAAATTAATATTAATTCCAGATTTGTTTGATATGTTTATTCAAGATGAAATCGATATCAAAGAAGCTAAATCATTAATAAAAGAAATTATGGATGCCATTTTGATATTATCTCGTAAAAATAATATCTTATTTATAACTTCAATACTATTAAATAAACTTCTTTCTATTTCAGATTTATATTGCAATACGCTACTTCCTTTGTTTAATAAAAATATAGAAATTATTCAAAACAAATCCAGTGAGCGATTTAACGTGAAAATAAAGGAAAAATCCTGCAAATATGTTACTAATTGTGTTACCATTAATAGGAAATATCTAATATCCAAGAGCGACTTACTAATAGTTTCAAATAAGTAGATGATAACATGGGCAGAACAATTCCATCATTCAGAATCTCAAGTACAATTGAAGAGCGAAAATGGAAACCATTCCGAAATCTCCTTGATAAAACAGACAAGAAGATATTTGATGAAATGTTTTCACTTACACGACTATATAATACTGCATCCTATCAATGTGTTAGACCTGTCAGAATACAAGCTATTTTAATGTCCATTGTATTTCATAATTATAAAAAACTGTTTCAATTATCTAAATCCAATATAAAATTTGCAATGGATCTAACTTAGTGATATATATGATCTTATTTCCAGAAGACGATATTCTAATACGAGAAATCGAATCATGGAAGGGTTTTGCTGACATGTTATATTCAGAGGACAGAAGATTATTTTTACAAATGTTAAATGACTGTCATAAATATAGTAATGCAATAAATGCCAAGGGAGAGCCATTCCCAGCTGAAGCTTTATTGATGACTCTGGTATTCATACAACATAAAATAATTAATTGGTTAATAAAATATCAATATAAGAAATTAAAGTAATCCAACACAAAACCGTTCCTTTATTTCTTTTTGAATCTAAATATCAATACTGAGAAAAGGAAATCTAAATAATATAAAGGCAAGAGTTTTACATTCTAATATCACTTTAGAATAAATATAATATATCAAAGCTCTCTGCTAATGGTGAGCATCAGTGTACTTTGGCGAGAGGCTTGGTTGAAACCTCTCTCGATCTACGATATTGGAACAAAAGTTTGCAAATTCTGTAACAGAAAGTTAAGAAATCAAGATTTTGTTACATCCTGTGAATTCTGCGAAATTGGCATTATGCATGACAATTGTGCCAATGAACACATCTTGAATAAACACAAGGCAGGGATAAGGAAAAAAATAGAACTACACAAGGACAAACCGTTACATGATTTTCAGTAATTTTCCATTCAAATGCACATCTGTTAGAATATTCTAATTTGAAAACATATATTGAATAGATATTTGGATACTAACTAAGAGTAAGGTTAGAAATTCCTTAGAAAAGTACTATTTATAACGTGTTCTTCATTTAAGTATCGAGGACCGCATTTATCTCTAATATTGTTCTTTTGTGCCTCCGCATAGTATAGTCTAAAAAAGTGGACAAAATAGAACAAATATTTAACCGAAAAGATTATTTATAGGAAACAGAGCAGGTTATGAGGATGAACAAATACGTATACGTTTTGCTGGTTTTTGCCGTCGCGTTTACTGCGATGCAACTTTTAACATGGAGTACAGCAGAAGCTGGGAAATATCCGAGGATTAGAGCCGATGCAGGTAATGACTTCAAGGTCTTTGAAAATCAAGAGGTGAAACTTGATGGTTCTGATAGCAAAGGTGGATTTAAAAAATTCGTTGACTATGGTTGGGAATTAGTCAGGATAAATGGCGCTAAAGTACAAAATAATCAGCAGCCCTTTGAAATAGATAATGACGATAAACCTGAAGCTTCGTTCAAGGCTCCAGATGTCACAGCCGGGGAAATTACATATGAGTTCAAATTAAAAGTAAAAGACGAGCTTGACAGAGAAGACGATGATATAGTCACCGTACATGTCATGAACCAACAACCTACAGTTCCAGTTGGGCCCGCCTAGTGTCAGGTACAGGTACGACCTGAATTAATCTGTCTACGTCAAGCATGTAGTAAGAAAATCAAACACTAACGGCCTTAGATTGCATTTAGAATAACAATCTTAGGCTAATACAATTCTTTTTATTATTCATTCGCGCCGCTTTTCATTTCCCTTAGTTTTTGAACTCGTTTTTCTACAGGAGGGTGGGTAGAGAATAGATTAGCAATAGAACTTCCAGAAAGAGCGGGGACTATAAAGAATGCATTCAATTTTTGAACGTTTTCTAACTCCTTTGTTGGAATATTTCCCATTTTGCCACTTATTTTAAGAAGAGCACTAGCCAATTTATCCGGCTTTCCAGTCATTATTGCCCCACTTCTATCTGCCGAATATTCCCTATATCTCGAGATAGCTCTGATAATGAAGAAGCTTACAACCCATGTTATCAATGCAACTAAAATCACAATTGCCGTACCTCCCGAAGCGTTTCGACCTCTTCCTTGCAATCCACCAAAAAATCCGAATTGGACAAGATACCAGGCTACCATAGAAAATACACTGGCTAATGTTAGAACTAAAACGTCCCTACTTTTAACATGACTCAATTCGTGTCCTATTACTGCTTCAAGCTCATCATCATCCAAAAGATCTAAAATCCCTGAAGTTACTGCAACCAGAGAGCTTTTAGGACTTTTACCTGTGGCAAAAGCATTAGGGACCACGGAATTAACTATTGCAACTTTGGGTTTTGGGATTCCGTTGTTAGCTGAAAGTCTTTCCACAATTTCATGTAGTCTGGGATACTGTTCTATTGATACGATGGTGGCACCAGAACTCCATAGAACAATTTTGTCGGAGAAATACCATTGCGCTAAAATCATTGCAGATGCTATTATCGCTAGTGGAATGTATCCTACTCCAAGATAGTGAAGAATACTCAAGAATATGGCATATAATATACCCAAGATAACGAAACTCAAGACCATCCTAGCATTCAGACCAGAATCTCCCTTCCATCGCGTATCCATAAATTATGTATTAGAATATAGCATGTTTACTTAATTAATCTAATGCATTGTTCTTGTCTCAATCATACGATTAACATGTAATTGACTGAAAGAAGAGGTCATGATTTATAGGTGTAAAATGAGAATATAAGAATCAGATTAAGTGACAAAAATCATAACGGCCGAAGACAAAATCGACAATAATAGCAGGCTATTAGATTTGAAGGATTTTAATGAAGTGTTTGAGTTTGTAAAGTCTTCTGTGAATTCAGTATATGAGATGAAACGAGCTGGTTTGAGCTTGATGCTTCATGGAATGCCTACGAGAGTAGGGGCTTATCACGTTTTGGGCTCAAACGTCATTGCCATCAATAGTATCCTGTTAGACTTGGTAAGAAAACATTCAACTTCCAATTATGAATATAACTCTTATTTATTTACGGTACTTTTGCACGAGTATCTTCATAGTTTTGGAATCTTAGATGAAAACACAGTTAGAAATATGAGCCTAAGACTTTGCAAAAAATTCTTTGGTGAGAACCAGGTAATAACTGTCATGGCTGAAGACCCACTGAAAATTTTTCCTCAAATAGGACTGGTAAGATTCGATAAATTTGAAAACAAATTTGAACTAATTAAGAACTTCGATAACTCGAATCAAACTTACATACGGTAATAAAACTCGCTAAAATGCAGCGCGCTATAATCCATACCACACCTCTGCCAGTACGAAAGGCAGCCGCGTCATTGGTTAAAGAAAAGAAAAGGAAAGTCTAATTTGGTACCTTAATCGGCTCTAGCTCGAGTTCGGCTTGATTATCTTCCTTTTGGAGTGCTTTTTTATTTGTTAGTTTAACATTCTCTGGGATTTCAAATTCATAGCACATTTTGATCTTGTATCAATGGGCAATTGTACTATAAAGCATTTTTGAAAGCCCAAGATTAGTGCGAGGACCTCAACGATACTGCTTGCGTTACTTTGCGGATAATATACTAATACTTCGGCACCAAAAAAAAGATAATGTGTAATACTGCCGTTGTATTAGGTAAGGAGCTTTCAAATTATACCTTTGGTGAGAAACATCCATTTAATTCTCGTAGACTGGATGCCTTTTGGTCAAAAATTACTCAATCACCAGACATTCGCTCTGACAATCTGAAAGTAATTACTCCTGCCATAGCAGATGAACGTACAGTATCTTATTTTCATGACAAAGACTATATCAATTTTGTAAAAAAATCCTCAATAGATGGAATAGGATACCTTGACTCCGGTGACACACCCTCCTTCAAGGGAGTATTTGATGCTTCTATGTATGTAGTGGGATCTACATTATTAGCCCTTGACACTGTAATTAATAATACCGACGGAATTATTCATGCATTTAATCCAATCGGAGGTCTGCATCATGCAAGAAGGAATGCAGCTGGAGGTTTCTGTGTTTTTAATGACATAGGAGTTGCCATAATGTATGCCAGAAAGAAATATGATTTGAGGAAAATACTGTATATTGACATTGATGCTCATCATGGAGATGGCGTGTACTACGAATTTGAACAAGATCCTGACTTGTTCATAGCCGATATTCACGAGGACGGTTCATACTTATATCCGGGAACAGGATTTGAATCAGAAAATGGTTCAGGAGCTGGAAAGGGTACAAAGCTAAATTTATCACTACCACCTGGTGCTACTGATAGTGACTTTATTTCGGCATTTATGAAAATTGAAAATTTTATTAATCCTACGAATTTCGAGCTCATAATATTGCAGTGCGGGGCAGACGGCCTATCGGGGGATCCCTTAACACATTTGAAATATACCGAGAAATCACATGAATATGCTGCTCGATTTATGCATAATTTTGCGCATGAGAGATCTCATTGTAGAATTATTGGCCTTGGTGGAGGAGGCTACAACACACAGAATTTGGCGATCGCATGGAACAGGGTCGTTAAAGCATTTGTATCCGACCATCCAGCCTCAAAAAAATAATTAAGAAATTTCTAAACGGATATTGTTAAGAAATTTCTAAACGGATATTGTTAAGAAAGATTTTTTATTTAGGAAGAGTAGATTATTTTGATTGATAAAAACAATGTTCAATTTAACTAAATATATGATTCTGTTAGGCTTGGTCTTGTCAGTTTTTGTCCTGTATGCAACAACGGTTTCGACACATTCCTCATTAGCACAAAATAGCCAGGGAATAGTTATCTCATTGGGCAATTCTAGCTATGTAACCCTAACAAATACTGACGCAAATCAAGTTAGAGTAAATGTGAAATACACAATTGAAGATGAATCGCTAAAAAATAAAATGATAAACGCAGTAATGGCTGTGTTTGCTCCAAATGGATCACTTCTACGGACTACTTCATTTCCCAGTGGATTTATCGCAGAGAGTGACGGCGGGGTACAATCACTAAAGACTACTTTTCGAGACAAGTCGCTGGAAAGTGTGATGGCCAATATTACATTCACCGACTTGACAAAGTCAATGGCATTGTCAAATATACTTACCGTAAATCTCGATCTGAAGGATACACCGCCGACCGTAAGTTCGCTATTGGGGAACAGACCATCAGTACTAAATTAACAATATTGAACATTTCTAGTGGAGGTATCGGTTAACTTTTCTACTCTTCTCCTCTAATAGATTACTCCTTTCGGCTCTTTATTTCTTTACTAATTAGTTCGAACTAAACACTTGCATAATTCTAACTTTTATTTTTTTGATACGAGTCATCTATTCTGGAAAATAATGAATAAACAGTTGCAGCCAGATGTGCCAAAGTACGCTCTTGCATTTGTTGTAGAACAGGAATTGCCGATATTCTAACAAAAATTTTCTACTTGGACTCGGTTTATGAATAGTAAATTCTAATAAATTAATTAGACTTTTAGAATGGATGACTAACAAAATGTAGCTAAACCAGAATATTCAAATAGTAATTCTCCAGAATGGGAACTACATTGTTCGCATATTACATACTTAAATAGTATTTCTCATTATAATTTTACAATGTTATCGGTATCATGTAGAGAAGTGGGCGTCGACTGCGATTATGTAGGAAAGGGCGAAACGGAAAATGAATTAATGGATAATTTGATAGAACATGCAATGAAGGATCATGGTTATACACGTGAGGACGTGCTAAAACCCGAGATGCAGGAAAAAATTAAAGCGCATATACACAAATCATAAGACAAAAATAGTTACCACCGTTGATCCTTAATTAATGGTTTGTGGTACTGTTGTTACTGTAAAGAAGAATCTACATTTATTTTCATCTTTTAATAGTATGGTAAATGGTATCTAAGGTATATTGCCTATGCGAATATACCTAGTTACGAAGCTTGGGATCCCTAACTAGAATTATCATGCTCAAGACGACAAATACTACTTGAAATATTTCTACTACAACTGCGGTTTCACCTATTGATCCCCCTCTACCATTAATTGGATTCCCTGGAAACCTTGTAATAGTCCAAATAATTATAAAAGTCAGAGTTCCTCCGATACCAACGTAATACCAAGCTTTATTCCATCCTCTTATAGTAGGGAGAACCCAAAATATTTGAGCCAGTCCTCCAATTAAGAATAGTAAACCTGTATTAAAGTTTCTGTCAATAGTATTTGCAACCAAAGACAAATGCATTATGCCTGCAATAAAAGTACTACCGGCAGCACCATACCTTATTAGACTGAATTTTTCTCTCATTTTCTAATAGATTTATTTAACGCGTTATAAAAAAGAATCGGTCATTTATTCTTAATTTACGATAAAAAATCTTTACAATATTAAGAATGTTGGATTCAAGTATTTTCTTTGTTACCAACAATTATTACCTATATTCCGTTCCGTAATAGCATTATCTTTTGCTAATATCTCCTGTGTATGACTCATTTCTAGCTGCACAATAATTTTTGAAATCTCGATATTCTAAATATACGCAATATGATTGACCATTTGTGTTCATAATGTAATAGGATTGCATAAAAAATATAACCAATATCTAGTATAATCATATGTGAATAAAATATATCTTAGAATTTTGTTTCTGGTTGTTCTAGTTAGTTCAGTTTTAGTATCGGGAAGCTCAGTGAAACTAATAAGCGGTCAGACTTCTAATATAGTAACAAATGTTACGGATCTCACAAAATCCGATCTTTCTAACGCTGATGTTCAATTAGAAAATAAAACTGTTGATTATTTTGATCAGGCACATGGATATCTCGTATTTCCAAGTAAATCAAACGCTAACAATAGTGAAATTAATAGCAACATGAAACTTCCTGGAGTCGTCATGATCCATGAAAATAAAGGACTAAATGAGAATATCAAAAATATGGCAAATCTTTTGGCTAAAAATGGTTATGTTGTACTGGCCGTAGATTTATTTAAAAGTGAGGTTACCACTGATCGAAACCGTTCGTCTGAGTTAACCCAACAGATCAGGGATAATCAAGATATAGCGACCTCTAATTTAAAATCGGCGGTTAAATACCTGTCTTCACTTCCGAATGTAAATCCGGAGAAAATAGTATCATTAGGGTGGTGTTTTGGAGGAGGGCAATCTTTACAGCTTGCCCTAAACAGCCAGGATCATCCATTGGCGGCCACTATCATCTATTATGGTCGTTTGGTAACAGATAATGCAACCCTCGCAAGCATAAAGTGGCCTGTATTGGGTATATTTGGAGATCAGGATATGTCGATACAAGTTGATACAGTAAAGGCGTTTGAATCAGCCTTAAAATCAAATAGCACACCAAATGAGATCTATATATACAAAGGAGTTGGTCATGCATTTGCAAATCCATCAGGTGATAATTACGCTCCGAATGAAACTCAAGACGCATGGCAAAAGACATTGTCATTTCTTAAGAAGTATACAAGCGCATAATCAATCAAACGAAAGCAAACCAAAGGGAGTTGTGGGTCTTTCCAAATGGAATACTATTCTTGCTCCTGTTGTTGTTTGCATATGAAGTGGAAAATGTCAGAATTGTCGAAATTTTTCTGAATGCTATATTTCGCAGCAGTACTCTTGGCAATAATAGTTTACTCTCAATTGCCTTCCAAACTAGTTTTTATAATTGGGTATGACATGAAGTAATAATGCACAAAAAAAGTATTATGTCTATAAAAGCAGAGCCAACAGAAAAATACAAAGATAAATTCACAGGAGATTTTGTAATCAAGAGTGTATTAGATAATGACGTTTCAAGGGAACAGGAAATGTATAATGTGACTTTTAAGGCCGGCTGTAGAACTAGGCCGCATATACATGCTTCAGAACAGATATTGATTGCCACTGAGGGAAAGGGTGTAGTAGTATTCGCAAAAAGGATAAAGATCGATCCAGATCAAATTACTAAAACAGAGATAGAAGTTGAAAGTACCATCATGATGGAAAAAGGTGATGTAATTTGTGTTCCGGCTTTTGTTTTGCATTGGCATGGATGCATAGATAATAAAGAAGACTTTACTCATATTGCGATACGAAAGAGGACAGAATTGGATAATATTTGGTTCTAACAGATAACCGTGGTTATTCTATGGTAGTAAATTGACCTAGTCCGAACGATGGTTCAGCATTTCTTATAGAAACAATTAATTATTTCATTAATTCTTTTGATTCGCATGAACAAGTTACAATTAGGAGTTCAATCAATTGTCATAATTTTGGTCATTATGGTTACAGCGGGATCATCGGTTCAATTCCAGATATCTGCAGCTTCTGTGTCCAATGCAACAATATCTGATGAAAAGTACGTTGGACAGAAGACAGAAATGTCAAATCCAGCCTCTCCAACAGTCACCCCTCATGGCAAAGTTCCACATCAGATTGTTTTTGCCTTACCCTTGAGAAATGATAGTAAGATCTGGACCGGTACGGTAACATTTACTGCAAGTAAACCCATAGAAATAGAGGTATTACATGGTTACAAACCTCAATCAGCCATAGATGCTGAACACGGCGAACCGTATCATGCAACATTACCTAACAATAAGACTGTTGCCATTTCTACAATGACGATGTTTACCGACACCCCTGTTAAAGTAACTGATACGCCTATAAGTACAGGTTCATTACAATTTACTGGAAGTGCTCTGGTTTTTCATAAAACAAGTGGAGAGCCATTTACCGTTACTTACACTGTTGATGCCGTTGCTAGGACACCAAATAATTAAAAAGTCCTTGGATCAAGATTACCAGTCCGTTCAAATAATGAGTATAAATTCGGAAATAGCATTATTTACTATACGGACTGAATTCTAATAGTGGATAATTTTATTTGATATTTCCTGCATAAGCTTACAAAGCAATGGAAAGAAATAAAGAATTTTCATTTATTGCCGATGCTATGCTCGGTAAAATTGCGAGGAAATTGAGAATATTTGGTTTTGATACAGTTTATGACTCTAATTTGGATGATGAAAATATTTTGAATTCATCAAACTACATAGGCAGAATAGTACTAACAAGCGACAAGGAGTTGTTTAACAGATGTAAGAAAAAACGAATAGATACTATTCTTACTTACAAAGAAACAGAAATAGAAAACTTGGTTACTATCTTTAGGACTCTAAATATCAAATATATCAATTCGCCAACAGTCCCTTATTTATGTACTAGTTGTAATGGTAAATTAGATAAAATTTCTGATAATAGTTTGATCAATAACAAACTTTCAGACCAATTATTGCAATCCCATAAAATATTCTACAAATGCACAAAATGCAATAAGATTTATTGGGCAGGCAGTCATATGAAACGAATTTCGAGATTAATTAATGAAATAAATGCCAAATTGACATAATCGTTTTTTGATCTTGCCTAAATTAGCATTTATCTGCTGCACAATTCATAAAGTACGGCGATTCTAAAATATCATATAATCATGATATGTCCTTGTTGTGGAGAGCATCTAATATGTGAGAAGGAAACTGAAAAGCTCAAATCATATAGGTGTTTGTCATGTGGATTGAAAAACACTGAGCTAAAGGAAAGCACTTGATATGTGTAACGGCTAAGATGAACTTGATGTTAGATCCTCAATATCCCATTTTACGATTTGCGTGATAGATAATAATAATTTATTATATCGCCTTCAATGCTTTTCACCTCAATATCTTTGAATCCAGCTTCGGTGAGTTTCATTATGGCCATTTCTTTACCCCACATAGTACCAAGACCTTCGCCATTGTGAGCTAAGGAGACAGACATACAATGCATGGCAGATATTGTATAAAGTGCAGGTGCCAGCAGAGCATCAATATTTTTGTGTACCTGACTCGATGCGGCGATGTCTTGCATCAGAAAAAATCCATCCTTATTTAAAGAGCGATTGATAGCCTTCAGGACCTTTGTGGGTTGCACCTGGTCATGAATAGTATC
>JAHEZK010000074.1 GCA_023251115.1 Nitrosomicrobium frigidum (SeqCode)
AGCTAAAATAAAATATTTTATTCTTATTTTAGAATAATATTTATAGTGGTATACTATACAAAGCGATAATGAATCGTAGTTTAGTACTAACAAGCTTACTAGCAGTTACTTTCTTGCTTGCAAGCAGTGTTGCTTTGGTTCCATATTTTTCATCTAATGTGGTATCTGCACAGCAAGATAAAGATCAAGGACAAGATCAAGGACAAGGACAAGTCAAACACGTAACTTTGATTGCATCCGAAACACAAGTTCAAGTTGCTCCTGATAACGCTTTACATCCAGGAGGCATCACGTATAATGCATATACGTTCAATGGTACCATACCGGGTCCAGTTATATCAATAGACCAGGGAGATACATTAAACATCACACTAAAAAATGAAGGAAAGACTATACACAGTCTTGACTTTCACGCAGGCTATGGTCCAGGTAAAGCATTATCTGGTAGCGTAAAACCAGGTGACTCAAAGACATGGTCACTCAAAGGAGAATTCTCGGGTGTATTCATATATCACTGTGGTGCTGACGGTCTCAACGGAATATGGGAACACATTTCTAATGGAATGTATGGTGGCATAGTTGTTCATCCAGCAAACGAAGAAAAAGCAAAGGAATTCTATGTAGTATTCAGTGAATTATACAACAATGCTGACAAGGGACCATTTGTAGGTACAAATGGAGCAACAGGATCATTTGATATTGGCAAATTCATATCAAAGAATCCAGACTTGGTAATGACAAACGGTATGGCTCACAAATATGTTCCAGCAGTTGGTGAAGTAAACAAACTAGAACTTAACAAGAACGCAGAACTGTTCAAGGTAAAACCAGGTGAATTGACTAGATGGTATGTAATTAATGCAGGACCCAACGACGGTGTATCATTCCACTTTATCAGCGGAATGATTACAGTCAAAGACGGCACCAATCAAGCAAACAACGGACTTGGAACACAGGACAGAAATGATGAAACATGGTGGATACCTCCAGCTGCAGGTTCGGTAATTGAATCAACATTCCCAGACCCAGGTGTCTATGTAGGTGTTGACCACGCAATGGCAGATGTCGTAAAAGGTGGTGCATTTGCAGTAGTAGCAATGGAAAACTCGACAGCAACTGATTATCCAACAGGAACATGTGTAGCACCAGCAGGCAGTGAATCTGTAGTCTGTGAAGAAGCAGCAGCAGCAGGTGGAGCAGGTACTGAACAAACATCATCTGCATCCGAAGACGGTGCAAACGACAACGGCAATGACGGAGATGGCCAAACAGAAGTAACTCAGAACGCCACAATGCTCAATACCAGCGCCAGCAGCGGTAACGCAACTGGTAACGCAACAATGATGACTGGCAACATGACTGGCAACATGACTGGCAACATGGGTGGAAATTCCACCATGGGTAACTAGTCAACTATTATCTTTTTTTCCTTCTCTCTTTTTTTAAAGAACTAGATTCAAGAAATAACAATAGAATCGATAATTTAGTTAGCATTAATTGTGCAAAATATCTTAACTTAACTCATAAAGTATAGGATAGGCCAAGCCAAAAATTTCGTTTGATCTGAATCAAATTTTGAGGGATGGAAATTGAAAAGAATATAATGACTGTACGTCTAAAATTCTCAGATTAATGAAAAATTTGATTACGCGAGTCGGAAACCATGAAGTAGTAAAGGAGGGAGATTTCAGGTATGTGGTTAAGAAGGATGAATCTAAAGGGATGCTGGTTCCGGTTACAATTTACGCAGATGATAGTCTTATATCAAAAATGGCCTTGGATAGAACAATTGATCAGGCGGCTAATGTCGCCACGTTAAAAGGGGTCGTGAAACACGTTGTGGTATTACCCGATGGCCATGAGGGATACGGTTTTCCAGTGGGTGGAGTAGCAGGAATGGATCTAGAAGAAGGAGTAATTAGCCCGGGAGGAGTAGGCTACGATATTAACTGTGGCGTCAGATTGATACGGACGAACTTACGAGAAAAAGAAGTTCGTCCAAAGCTCAAGGATCTTGTAAATGAATTGTTTAATGCCATTCCCTCTGGAGTTGGTAGCTCGAGTTCAAGAAAGGTCACCGGGTCAGAACTAGACGACCTGCTTATTGAAGGTGTAAAATGGACTGTTCAAAATGGTTATGGGCGGGATTCTGATATTGACGTGTGTGAAGAAAACGGCTGTATGAAAGGGGCCGATCCTAGAAGCGTATCTGATCATGCTAGGAAAAGAGGAGGGCTTCAATTGGGCACACTTGGTTCGGGAAATCATTTTCTAGAAGTGCAAAAAGTAGAGAAAATTTTTGATGAAAGAGCAGCAAAAGCTATGGGAATAGAACAAGATCAGGTTACTGTTCTGATACACTGTGGATCCAGGGGATTTGGTCACCAGGTTTGCAGTGATTATTTGAAAATTTCAGAAAAAAAAATTAGGGATTCTGGTATTAGAATTGTTGATAGAGAATTGGCATGCGTTCCAAATAACTCTAACGAAGGTGAGAGCTATAGAAAGGCAATGTATTCTGCGCTTAATTTTGCGTGGTCAAATAGACAAATGATTACGCATTGGACAAGAGATACCTTTGAAAAGGTAATGAGAATGACCGAAGCTGACTTGGACATGAATTTAGTTTACGATGTTTCACATAACATAGCAAAAGTTGAAAGGCATGCCGTAGATGGTGAAGGGACAAGAGACTTGGTAATACATAGAAAGGGCGCCACAAGAGCATTCCCGGCAGGGGACAGCCATATTCCAGACAAGTATCGGGACATTGGTCAACCAATTTTTATTCCAGGCTCAATGGGGACTGCAAGCTGGATACTTCTTGGGAATTCAAAATCATTGGAGTTAAGTTTTGGATCTACAGCACATGGTGCAGGTAGAACTATGTCCAGATCTGCAGCAAGGAGAAACTACACAACTGAAAGCGTAAGAAAAAATTTAGAGTCAAAGGGAGTTTACATAAAAGCACTAAGCAGGGAAGGAATGGTCGAAGAAACGCCTGAAGCATACAAAGATGTCGATTCAGTTGTTGAAGTGTCGCATTCTCTTGGAATTGCCACAAAGGTGGCACGCTTAGTTCCAATTGGAGTGATTAAGGGATGAGCCAGGAAGAAGATCCAGAACTCCAAATAATCAAAGCGAGAAAAATGAAACAATTGAAAGAAAAAGCAAAATTATTTGAAAAAATGAAAGAAGACGAAACAAAAGCAAAAACGGAAGTGTCAAAAATTGATGATAAGCAGGTTTTACTAAAATACTTGTATGATAGAGGAGACGAGGTCTTAAAATTAGCTGAATCACAGTTTCCAGTTCAGACAAGAATCATAATAAATAGAATAGTGGATTTAATTAAATCTGGTGAAATAGATAGCCTCATATCAGGAGGTGAACTATTGGCAATATTTCGGTCTGTTGGATTACGCATACGTGTTGATACTAATATTAGAATCAAAGAACATGGAAAATTTATTTCGTTCGGAGAGAAATTAAAGGAAGGAATATGAGGCTCAATGATATCTCGGATAGCTATCATCTATCAAGGCAGCATTGTAAGACTGTAAGATTCATCTACCCAATGAACTAAAAAAATGTTACCCCAAAAGAATCGAGCAGCAGTTCTTAATGGACCCAAGAATTTTCAAATTAAGGATTTACCTATAGCTGATGATTCCAAAGTATTACTTAAGACTCTGTCATGTGCAGTTTGCGGATATGACGTTAGAGTATTTAACGAGGGTCATAGAAAAGTGAGACATCCGATTGTATTGGGCCATGAGATATGTGCAAGAACATTGAATACTCTAAAGTTACCCGATGAGAAGATAATCCCCGAAAATACAAGAGTAATAGTTTCACCGTTAATACCATGTTTAAATTGTTATTATTGTAGTATCGGACATTTTAACTCGTGCAATAGCCTTAGCGAAATTGGATCAAGTGTTAACGGCGGATTTGCAGATTATATAAATATTCCTCAAAATAATTTACTAATAAATGGTATCATTCCAATTGCAAATAACATAAGTGATGACGAAGCGTCACTCATAGAACCGTTATCTTGTTGTCTGAATGCACACTTTAATTTCAATCTTCAAACCCATGGCGAATTTGTAATAATTATTGGAGATGGCCCAATAGGTCTGATTCACTTACAAATTTCAAAACTCTACAACGCAAAAACTATTGTTATTGGTAAAATACCATCAAGGTTGAAGGAAGCAAAATCCATTGGTGCAGATATGGTACTACTAAATAATGATCCTGATGAAACAATAAAAACAATATTGGAGTATACTTCAAGGAAGGGTGGAAAATTAGTTATCGTGGCGACAAGTAATCCTGAAGCTGTGGATTTGGCCCTGAAAGTTGCGGGAAAAAATTCAGTCGTGAATTTATTCGCGGGCATGCCCAAAAATAAAATTCTTGAAATTGATCCAAATTTACTTCATTATAATCAAATATCCTTGAGCGGGAGCTTTAGTTCTACCCCAAAAGTAATGAAAAAGGCGACAGATCTGGTACAAGAAAAAAAAATTGATTTAAAGAGATTGATTACTCACAGGTTTTCGATCGATGAAATCGATAAGGCATTTTACGTAACTGAAGTTTATGACGGATTGAGGTCAGTCATAAACTCTTTTTAAGTTTAGTTTATTGTTTGCTCGTCTCTGGTAATAGTTCGTATTTGGATTTATATCCTCTCGGATTTATCATAAGTCCATTGTAATTAAAGGTTGACGAGTTACCTATAATCACTGTTGTAATCATGCCCAACATATCATTATAGTCAAGCAGTTTCTCTAATGTAGTAACAACTACTTTCTGACTTTCTCTAAATGCTCCTTTTACTATGGCAACAGGTGTATCTGGTTTTCTATATTTAAGAAAAATGTCTCTGGTATCTTTGAGTTGATGAATTCGCTTTTTACTCGCAGGATTATAAATTACGGTTACGTAATCTCCCAATGCTGCGGCCTCGACCCTTTTAACGATAATTTCCCAAGGCACTAGCAGATCACTCATGCTGACTACTGCAAAATCAGTCATTAAAGGAGAACCAACTAATGCTGAACATGAGTTTAAAGAAGAAACACCGGGGACACATTCTACGTAAATTCCGTCGTTGATAGTCCACTTCTTGTCTGCCAAAATTTCATAAATCAGACCCACCATTCCGTATATTCCGGGATCGCCTGATGATACCAAAGATACAATCTTACCCCGCTCAGCAAATTCAATAGCTTGATTGGCTCTATCCACCTCTTGAGTCATCGGATACCTATAGACTTCTTTATCCTGGATTAGATCTTCGATTAATGAAACATAGGTCTCGTAGCCAACTATAATCTCACTTTCTTTTATGACTTGTTTAGCTCGAAATGTCATGTGATCGTGATGACCAGGGCCAACGCCGACTACGTATA
>JAHEZK010000036.1 GCA_023251115.1 Nitrosomicrobium frigidum (SeqCode)
ACGGCAATGACGGAGATGGCCAAACAGAAGTAACTCAGAATGCCACAATGCTCAATACCAGCGCCAGTAGCGGTAACGCAACTGGTAACGGAACAACGATGGCTGGAAACTCAACTACAGACGGAAACCAATCCTCATCAGCAAATTCATCTTCTACAGTAATTATTGCTCCAGGATCTTCTGCTCCAAGTAATACAAAATTCTATGAACCTCCAACCTTGACGGTGAAAGCAGGCACAACAGTAACTTGGAAGAATTCGGACTCTACACTACATACCGTAACTTCAGGAAGTGCTGAGGGTGGCGAACCAGGTAAAGACTTTGACTCAAGTTTCTTGACAGGAGGAAAGACTTTTCAGTGGACGTTTGGTACTGCAGGAACATTTGACTACTTTTGTACTTTTCATCCTTATATGAAGGGACAAGTAGTGGTAAACTAAATCTCCTTTTTCTCTTTCCTTTTTTTCCAATAATCAATAATTCTCAAATAACCATTTTCAATTATAAAACAATAATTAAGATTTATTCTCTCCATTCTTTTCTGTATTCAATTAGTAATTCAAAAACATTACAAAGTACAAGCTATACAACACTTAAGTTTGTGTGAGCGTTTTAAAAATATTTGTTTTCAATGACATCGAACAGGGTGTAAGGAGGACATATTTAGATTAGGATACCAAAATATAGAACAAAACACTCGGTTGTTGAAAGAACACATTCATGGATGAACAGTTTCAGACGTTTATTAATAAGATGGGAAAAGTTTTTAAATTTTTTCCGAAAATTTCTATTTATTGAGTCAAATTATCTTTTAACCTGTTTATGACATTACTATTCTTAAAGTCTTGATCCAGATCTAAATTGTTACTACTATTGATATCTATATTTTGCAAATTGCTAATACCCTTTTGCAAATCAGGTAATAGTGGATCGTCTATATTGTTCAATAGTTTGTTAACATCTCTCATAGTTAGTATTGATAATACTAATTTACTATCATCTGGAGAAATTACTGGAATTTCAGACAGAGCAGTCTTACTTATCAATTCAAAATAGTCTAGAATTGAATCTAAGGGACGTAACATAGGTGGATCGTATATCATAACAGATTCAATTGTTCCCTGTATCGTTGAAACATTTGACAAATGCTCAAAATATACCATCCCTTCGAATTTATCTGCATTATTGGTAACAACTAGTGATTTAACATTCAATTCTCTCATTATATGAACAGCATCATTAATGGTTGTATTCCGATTTATATTATAGAAATCAGAAGTCATCATATCTCTTATGAGATAATTTTTTAACTTAGAATCATGTTTCTTATCCTTTAAAATTTGCGTCCTTATGTTAGTAACATAATTCTTGTATATATAATTATTCTTACCAGAAATAATATTTGAAATTATAACCGATATAACGGTCGGAATAAGCAAAGTATAACTTCCAACGATTTCAATCCCTATGACAATTGCAGAAATTGGAGTCCTAGTACTTGCAGTAAAGAAAGCGAGTATTGATATCAAAGTAGCAGATGTCGTGTCAATAAACATGAAGATTCCAAAAGAATGAAACAGTGTAATTAGAGCTGAACCAATAAGTCCACCTATAACCAGTGAAGGACCAAGTAGACCAGTACTATTTCGCGATCCATTAGAAACTGATGTGGCAAAAATTTTCATTATGATTACAGGAAACATTATCCACAATGGAAAAATCTGGTGATTACCAAGTGCTGCAACTTGTAACCAGCCGTAACCAGTACCTAATATTTCCGGAAATCCAATTGCGAATATTCCAATAATTGCTCCACCTAGAGCAGGCTTTAAGTAAAGTGGAATTTTCATGTCCTCGAAATGTTTTTGAAAAGTCTGAACGGTCCTTACATATCCTATTCCTATTAATCCTATCATAGCAGCAATTAGACCATATGCCCCTATAGACTGAAGACTTGTTTTTGTAATAAATTCCTGAGGGATATACAAGAAAGATGGCCAATCCAGAATAATACCTGAAATAATATAACTTGTTATTGACGCTAAGAACGCTGGATACAGAGACTTGATAACAAAATCTCTTCGATACAGTAATTCTAAACTGAATATTGCTCCTCCAAAGGGTAACCTTAAGATGCCTCCTATTGTAGATCCCATTCCCGCCGCAATCGCAATACGGATTTCCTCTTGATTTAGTTTGAAAAATTTGCCTATTATAGATGCCAGTGTGGATCCAGTATTTGCTAGAGAATCTTCAACCCCACCACTAGTTCCGCTTCCTATAGCCAGTATACTGGAAAATGATTTTAACGACGAAATTCTTAGACTAAATTGATTTTTCTTATTATGAAATTCATCACTGATCTCGTCTATTCCATTTTTGCCTAGCGCTGTTGAGAGTTTTGTAGAAAGTATTCCTATAATCAAACCAATTAGACCCAAGGTTACTGGAATAAGCCATGGTTTTAAGACGTAAAGAGAATAGTCAGAAGACAGGGTTGCCACATCTTCTGGATATGGCTGGATATATCTCACTATATCACTAAGAAAAAAAGATGAAAAAATTCTAACAGCCTCAAAGCCGATTATCACCAAGAATCCTGATAGAACTCCTATGATAATTCCAATGACTGTCCATTTTCTCAGGTATACAAGGTCTAGGGTCGTCCAATCAAATCTACCTACAAATCTTTCTATAAGTCTTGATAAATTCAATTTGATTTATGGACATTGTGATGAAAATATGGGCTCATATTCATTGAGCTCAGTTAATGTTTACTATTATTGTTAAAATTATTATACATAGCTATATCTCAATAATTTTTAAAGAACATTGAATTAATTTTGTGGGCTCGCTCAATGCTCAAATCTCAATACTACTTTAAATTACTCAGAAAATATTCAATACAACAATGAATATGCTTTTGTTGGTGAGTGCCATATTTTGTGCAGTGTTATTGCTTTTCGTCGCGTACGCATTTATCAACAATAGTGATTTCAAATTAATTAATAAACAGCAAGATTCTGCGACTTTGGAAATTGATACATCCTCCGAAAATGAGACTACAAACGAAACAGAAAAACAATAACTAGCAATTGAATTTATTAGATTTCATAATGGTATCCTTTGGATTAATTTGGCCTAGCTTACTTTCAGTTCAAATAAGGCCTGTTCTGTTTTTATAGGAATAAAATTGATCCCCATGACGCTTACTTGAACTGAATACTGGCCTTCTTGACTAAATTCATACGGAATACTGACGATTCCCTCTGCTGTGTGCAGTAACGGTTGTCCAGTTGAAGATGACGCCCTGAAAACTTCGCTATTCATTTTCGATATTGAAAGATCATAGTCTACATGAACTTGCACTGTTTGAGAAGATGGTTGTAAAAAAGTAATCTTAAATTGTGAGTTCCCGCTTTTTGTAACTGGAAAAGGTTGAATTTGCAAGTCAATATCTAGGCTTTTTCCATCAGTGGCTTCTTTTGTATCGGCAGAAGTAATCTGTATAGTTTTAGAAAGCGTAGCGTTGGTAGCAGATGACGTAGCGTTGGTAGCAGATGACGTAGCGTTGGTAGCATTCAAGGCGTCTGAAGTTTGCATAAAACCAAAGCCTGATTCCTTTGGCATTAGGGTAACAACACCAACAACAACAAGTACTGTAAATGAGAAACAAATGAGGAAAGATACCAAATTACGCTTTTGATTCATTAATTAAGATAAGGATAAATTATCTAATAAATCTTACAATATCTGAACTTGTAAGATACTTCCCAATATCATATTAATTGTTGATTCGATACTTGATGGAATGCTCCTGCTTCTTGATGAGGATAGTTGAGGAAAATATACCATGTAATGGATTGCTGCACGTAACCTATAATCCATTCAAAGCCAATTTTTAGCATTTAGAATATTTGGAAACTCAATAGAGAAAAAATGAAATAAACATTTTTCCATCATTAAGTTTCTATATCTTTAATAAGTAAATTTAATAATCATTCATATGTATGAGTCTAGGAGTTCTCGTAGAGCTCTTTTTGCCATTATTTCTGTTGGCATAGCATTGTTGACAGTTTCTATGTTACATTCAGGTTATTCGCAATCTCCAAGTACTTTTTCGGTATCTTCAATGGTTCTTGGAAAAGATAAACCAGTCTCCATGGCCATAGATGAAAAAACAAGTAAAATTTATGGAATATTTGCGACAAGTTCAGGAGAAAGGAATTTACTGTATGTTATTGACGCTGCTCAAAACAAGGTCATTGACACCATTAAGATCGGATCCCAAAAGAATGATTTTTTGACAGACATTGCAATAGATCCTGATAGAAGTGTTATCTATGCTGCAGGTCAACATTTGGTTAATGAGAATGGTAGCGACATTGCATATGACACACTATACGTGATCAACTCGACCAATAATAAATTCAAGAGGATTCAATTGTACGGTGAAACTGAAGAAGGTAAAGAAGGATCATTGGCGGGGATATCTTTCAACCCTGTTACCAATACGATTTACCTTGGATCATTATATCCTGAGGGAGGAAAGCCGGGCTTATATGTAGTAGATGGAAAATCATTACAATCAGTTCTTATCGATAAATGGCAATACGGAATAAAGGATATACAATTAGATCCAGAATCTCAATTATTGTATGCCGGTGCAAAATATGACAATCTCATTTCGGTAATAGATGAGTCAAATAATCTCATAATTGATAATATAACAGCACAAAGTCCTATTGCAATAACTCTTGACAAGGAAAAGAACGTACTATACGAGGCAGGCTCTGACGGAAAAGTTAATGCCATAGATCTCAAAAGTAAGAAGAACATTTCAAGTATACAAGGAGAATCAGTAAAAAATATCTTGTACAATCCAAATGACAAATCACTCTATATAGTTGACCAAAATTTAACCAACATTTTATCAAAGAATTCAAACGGCACCAAAAGCATGGCTATAGCAGTAAACACAACTAACAACATAATAAATAAATTTGAAACTGATTTCATAGTTGATAATATCATAATCAATCCTTCAACAAACCAGGCATATCTTTTAGGATACGATGGTAATAATTCTAAACTATTTATTGTAAAGCCACACTAAACGATTCAACCTCACCATTTTGATTGAACTTGGTTACTCTCATTCAAGCTATAAAGTACTAGAAAAAAATCATCAAGTAAATGTATTCAGTATCAAGAAGAATGATGATTTCTAATAGAACTCTTGTTGTCCATTCAGATCATGTGCTGGCGGTATCATAAAGATCTACTATGAAGGTATTGTTTAATAATTCAGAATCAAATGGAAAAAAGATACTTTTGTTTTGAATGTGGGACAAATGTCATTGAAGATAAGATGGAAAACAGAATAGCTGGCTGGTTTGGTATATGTAAGAGATGTAACAACAACAACAGCTACAGCTACATTAACAACAACATTAACAACAACATTAACAACAACAATAATAATAACAGGAGTAAGGCTTTTTTAATCAGTTAAATTTGATGAAAGTACTGTTTTGGAATCGTCTCCCTCTCTCCGGGATGATCCAATAACTATATCATGTTTTTCCTACTGTAATTTTGTGTCCGTAAAATCATGGAAAGTATTATTTCATTTCTTCCTCTTGTTAATTTCATTAGGTTTTGGATCTATGACGTGAGCAGCGATTTTGAATTACAAAAATAGCATTGAAGCCTTGACTATGATACTGTGTTTGGGCGGTAAAATTACTAAAGCATCAAACCATTTATCCCTCATGTTAAACGGCATAAAATATTATTCGTTAGAAGTAAGTATCAATTGTGATAGGTATCTCATACAAGCATTTGAACAAGAAGCATGCGAACTGTTTGATGCCGTAAGGACTATACTTGACGAAAAAAAAACCGTAATAATGAAAATTGAAAAATTTTTCAATTATCCCACATTGAATCTCTTGTGCCAATAAATATTATTCCCAGTCTCAATCACTCGTTAGATTATTATCTTTGATATACTTTGATTAATTTGTTGCAAACAAGGAGCAATGAATGGATTAACCTTACTGTAAAATTCAGTAGTAACTGTAAGTCTTGCGGAAAAAAAATATCAAAGGGTGAATTAGCATTATGGTCAAGGTCAACTAAATCAATAAAACATGTAGAATGTCATACACGAGATTTATCAGATCCATCCTATGTTTCAGTAAATTCTAAACAGCTAAAATGTGCCGTCTGTGGATCATTGGCTGGATGCACTGAATGCGAGTTCGAGAAAGATTGCGATAGAGCCATTGTTTCCCAATTATGCATATGTAAAAAATGCTATGACGATAAAATGGCATTGGAAAATTATTATGGCATCATCAACCCTTTCGTAACAGGTAAGAAGTCTTGACATATTTTTGATCGAATTAGATTGACAATTTTTCCATCTATGGAGATATCCTTTTGCTACTAATAGTGAATAAATAATAGATACTGGTAGTTTAATTGATGGATTGTCGGGGGTATTATGCGACTCTAGGAGTATCACAAGATGCCAATTTTCAGGAAATAAAAAAATCATACAGAAAGCTCGCAAGAAAATATCACCCTGATAGAAATAAATCACCTCTTGCAGAAGAGACAATCAAAAAAATTAACGAAGCTTTCGAAATTCTTTCAGATAGGAAAAAAAGAAAAAAATACGATTCAGATTCCTACGATAATTTTGATTCAAATGAACGCATTAATGAAGTAAACAATGAAAATTTGTCAAGTCAAAACAGATTGAATCCACATGAATTTACAAACCACCAGTCCAATACTAACCTTGGCCATGATAGCTTGCTCCTAGACACTATAAGAAGCAGATTCCATATCCTAATTGAACCATCCTTATGTTTGGCATTTGGTGGATGTGAAACCATAGCACCAAAAGTGTTTGTAGTTGATAAAAGTAAACACATCAATCCAAAGGCAAAGGTCCAATCAGAAACCGCTGATACACTAGATAGGATCGTTATGGCAGCTCAAGCATGCCCTACAAAAGCAATAAGGATTATTGATAGGTATACTGGAAATCAAATATTTCCATGAAATGGATATTGATTATAGATTTATTTCTTAATCGGTATTGAATAATCTCATATGTTCAGCCATAATGCACCTATTGAATACAACATTAATTTCATTATCTAGGGCCATTTTTTCTGCTTCGGCATTGTGAATACCTTCTTGTAACCAGATAACTTTAACACCCGGTTTTTTTACTGAATCTTCTACAACCGAATAGACATCTTTAGAGGGTCTAAATACGTCTATTATGTCTACTTGGGATTTGATATCCAATACCTTGGAGTATGTTCTCCTTCCTAGTATTTCATTAGCTGATGGATTCACTGGTATAATGTTATATCCTCTTTCAATCATATATTTCGGAACTAAATGGGCAGCTTTGACGGGATCCCTTGACATTCCCACAACTGCAATGTTCTTAAAATTATACATTTTCCGAATTTCATTATCCGAATGATTGTCTCTTAAACTCATAACAATGCAACGCGTTTATCATTTAAAATGATTAAGACATAGTTGAGTCTATAGTTTTTATATTGATACTATTTGTATTTCTTTTGTGAAATTATCCAAAAAAACTCGCGCTTACAGCTCAACAAGAAGTGAAAGTAAGAAAGTTGAAAAGATCAAGAGAAGAAAAAGAAACACTCCAAAGTTCTGATAAATTTAAAAACTTGAGAAGTAAACCAGAAAATTAGCCGGAAAATCGGCTTTAGTTTGGAAAAGTTCCAAATTTTCCTCTATATATTAGCGGCCCAGAAATATTTACGACAATGCATATATATGAGAATAAAACATAAATATAAGAAACAACTTTGTCTCAATTTTTATGGGGTAATAGAATTGGTTAAAGATATTTCCTTATTTAGTGACCGCTGTCCAAGATGCGGAAAAGGTCCAATGGTCACAGATAATTCAAGTGGAGAGATGTTTTGCGGAAATTGTGGATTTGTAGTTACTGAGCGCATTGAAGAAACTGGACCGGAATGGAGAGCATTTTCAAAGGAAGAACATGAAGATCGAAGTCGTGCCGGTATTCCTACGTCCCTTGCAATGCATGATATGGGGCTTGCCACAATAATTGGACCTGTTGATAAAGATGCTTCTGGAAAGCCATTATCGGCTTCTATGAAAAGTACTATTGAAAGATTAAGAACTTGGGATAGTAGGAGTCAAGTACACGAACCAGTAGATCGCAATTTTAGACAAGCTTTTAGTGAATTGGACAGGCTAAAAGATAAGCTGGCTGTTGGGGATGCTGTAATTGAAAAAGCAGCGTATGTGTACAGAAAAGCACTTGAAAAGGGTCTCGTTAGGGGAAGGTCTATTTCGGCTCTTGTAGCGGCTGCGCTGTACGCTGCTTGTAGGGATACTGAAACGCCTAGAACTTTGAAGGATATTGCACATGCAAGTAATATCAAGAAAAAGGATGTAGCAAGATGCTATAGACTATTGATTAGAGAACTGGACTTGAAAATGCCTGTAGTGGATCCTGTTAAATGTGTAGCCCGAATTGCAAGCAAGTCAGGGCTTTCCGAAAAAACTAAAAGAAAAGCATTGGAAATACTGAAAAAGGCTGAGCAAGGCAAGATATCTGCTGGAAAGGATCCTATGGGATTAGCTGCAGCTGCTCTGTATGTAGCTTGTGTAATGAATGGTGAAAATAAAACTCAAAAGGATGTTGCAGAGGCTGCTGGGGTGACTGAAGTAACAATTAGAAATAGGTACAAGGGACTAAAGATACATCTAAAATTATAATTTTTTTTGGACTAGTTTATTTTTTGGACTCATCTATTTTATAGATGAAGCTTAATCTTTAATGAAGCTTAATTTTAAATAGTTACTAAGTAAAAGAACTAAAAAAATAGATAAAAAATAGAGGATTCTTTTAAATTACTTGCCACGGTCTTGTTGCAAACGTTACTCCGAGTCCAGCACCAATCAGTATTACCTGATATGCTACATTGCCCCATGGAACTGGTTTCAAGATTGCTGGGCCAGACACTTGAATAGTTTGACCGGGACCCAATCCAGGACCGACATGTTCAACGTTCAATTGTGTATGAACATGGTAAATACCTGGTTCAAGAGCTTTTGCAGTAACTGAGTATGGAATTGTTCCTTGTGGAGGAATATCAAATATATTTCCTGGAGGATCTCTTGCAACAAACTCCCATCTGTTACCTGCATTGGTTGACTCACTAAATAGTGATAACCATGCTCTTAATGGCTTGTTTACAAGACTTTGTAGGTTTCCAGTCACAACCAGCTGATCGCCTGTATTCAATGTTTGTGCTGAGAAAGCTTCATCTTGAATCCTTACGAATCTACTCTGAAGCTGAGCTTGAACACCATGTCCTTCAGCAGTTTGAGCAATTGCTATGATTGTCGAAGTGGACATTACTATCGCAAATAGTGCAACTACCGCTATTTTTATGTTGGACGTATAATATACACCTAGCCATACCAGAAATAACGAAGATATATGCTTTGCTATGACTTTACTTTCTCAAAGCATCTTTACCTATTATTTAATAGCTATATTGACTTGCCTGGGGTAATATTCTTAGATCCCAGATAGTAATCATAGGAATTTCTAATCAAAAAACTGCCTTAGCTTGTTTCAGACGCAAAATTTAAAAAGGAATCCTTTGATGGTAAAATTAATGACTTTACCAAAGGGATATGGCGGTGGCGGCGGCGGTGGCCGTACAAGTGCAGGCAGTAGTGACGATATAGAGCGCATGATAGGTCGACGTGTAGAAAAGATGACGCCAGTTTACATCATAGGCTTCATTCTATGTTGGGTTGCAACGGCTGGTGGTGTGTACGTTGGTGTAACTGTGTATCCATGGGCATATCCGTTACCAAGTGGACTTTATGCTCTATCAGTCTTGACAGTCATTGAAGGACTAGGATTCTTCTTCATCATGAAAATCACTAGAGAAAAACTGGGCTACGCCTAAACTTTATTTTTTATTATTAACTTTTTTTAAGAACTTTAACTTTCTTAGCTATTTCAGGATCATTAGAATAATCTAAATTTATCTTTAAAATATTTCACAAAGCGAATTTTTGAAATCGTTTACAAAATGTATCAAATTTATCATCTTTCATTATTAAGAATATCAAAATAAAATTTTATATAGGACCTCTAGGAGACATGTGGTAATGGTCTGGCTTAGACGCACTACACACTATCTATTCATAGTTGTAGTTGCTGTAAATAGTACATTATTGACAATCAACGCAGGAGACTACATCTTCTACACTGATTGGGCGTGGACATCATTCGTAGTGTTCTCAATATCCCAATCAACCATGCTTGTAGTTGGTGCAATCTATTACATGCTATTCACCGGGGTACCAGGGACTGCAACATATTATGCAACCATCATGACTATCTATACATGGGTAGCCAAAGGAGCCTGGTTTGCATTAGGATATCCATATGACTTCATCGTAACACCCGTCTGGATACCTTCAGCAATGCTGCTAGATTTGACATATTGGGCAACAAGAAGGAATAAACACGCTGCCATTATTATTGGCGGAACACTGGTTGGTCTTTCATTGCCAATGTTCAATATGATCAATCTGTTGTTAGTCAGAGATCCTCTGGAGGTGGCATTCAAGTATCCTCGTCCAACATTGCCTCCGTATATGACGCCAATTGAGCCTCAGGTCGGAAAGTTCTACAATAGTCCCGTGGCGCTAGGATCGGGAGCTGGAGCTGTGCTAAGTGTTCCGATAGCTGCACTGGGTGCGAAACTCAATACTTGGACATATAGATGGATGGCCGCGTGGAGTAAGTGGGATTAAAACCACATCCTCCTTCATTTTTATTTTCTTTTGTTTAAAATTTTAAGTTAAAATCTTCTTGATCTATTCATATTCAGAAATTAAATAACATAGATTATTCTTTGATGCAAAGTATAAGTTCTAGCTAGTTTACTTTTATGATACTGGATGTCTTCGAATAACAATTCTCCGGAGGAAATAGTTACGTGCGAGATTTGTGGTATTGCAATTGAAGCCTGCACGTGTTCTTGTCCTTATTGTGGAGAACGAGATTCATGCGAATGCTGCTTATATGACGCTGCTACTGGCGGCGGATGATGATTTCATATTTTATATATCTATAACTTGATTAATAATTTGGAGAAGAATGCAATTCATTGTCTTTTATGTCTAATGTGAATTCTATATCCTGGTTAATTGGTGGACCTCAGGGAAGTGGTATTGATTCAGCTGCAAATATTTTTGCAAAAACATGTGCAAAAGAGGGTTTTCATATTTTTGGAAAGAGAGAATTTTATTCTAATATTAAAGGAGAGCACAGCTATTTCACAATAAGAGTTTCAGAAAAACCTGTGAACTCTCATTTGGAAGAAATCAACATGCTAGTATCATATGATGCAGAGACCGTTTTCAGACACGCAGACAGAGTATCTTCCGGAGGTGTGATAATATATGACTCGTCTCTTGCCGAAACTACATTAGTGGAGGTACCTACAATTGATTTTGAAGCAAGTAATAGAATACGCAAGTTACTGGAAGACTCTGGACACTCTGTTAATTTGAGTGGTATGCTGGAATTTGCAAAGTCGAGAGGTTGTATAGTATACGGTCTACCATATTTTGAAATGATTGAAGCAGTGGCAAAAAAAATGAACGATCCTAAGTTGAGTAAACTTGCTAGAGTAGTTAATGTTATGGCCATATCGGCTTCAATTTCATTACTTGGTATCAAAAAAAACACTCTGACTAGTGCTATTCAAGATGTCTTTGGATCAAAGCCAAAACTAGTCACTATTAACATTGAAGCAGCCGAATTCGCCTATTCCCAAATGAGCACCAAATTTGATCCTAAGGATATTAAATACGAAATTACCCCTAAGGACGCTCTACAGGATTATCTTTTAGTCTCAGGTAGTCAGGCTGCAGCAATTGGAAAAATTCTTGGAGGTTGTAGATTTCAAACCTATTACCCTATTACTCCAGCAAGTGATGAGAGCGAATTCTTAGAATCAAATCAAATTATTGACCAAGTTAATGGCAAAAATGGATCTATGGTTGTCGTTCAAACGGAAGATGAAATCGCTGCAGTTACCATGGCAATTGGAGCTTCATTAACCGGAGTTAGGACGGCTACTGCAACATCCGGTCCTGGATTTTCATTGATGGCTGAAGCACTAGGTTGGGCTGGAATGAATGAGGTCCCTTTAGTAGTTACAATGTATCAAAGAGTGGGACCTTCCACCGGATTACCGACAAGACACGAACAGAGCGACTTGTTATTTGCTATAAACGCAGGACATGGCGAATTTCCAAAAATAGTGCTAGCATCTGGTGATATTGAAGAATCTTTTTATGATTCAATAAAGGCATTCAATTTCGCAGAGATTTATCAATTACCTGTAATTCATTTGCTTGACAAAGCAATTAGCAGTAGTATCAAAACATGCAAAAGATTTAGCAATGAGCTCAAAATTGAAAGAGGGAAATTCAAAAATAATATTGACAAAAATGATGTTGTGGGTGCTGCAGGTCACTTTCAAAGATTCAAACTCGACGATTCTCCAGTTTCGACAAGAGTTCCTATCGGAACAGAAAATGCAATATTTTGGAATACTGGAGATGAACACACAGAAGAAGGCCACATTTCAGAAGATCCTGAGAATAGGAACAAGATGATGGATAAGAGAATGAAAAAGCTAGAGATAGCATTAGAAAAAATAGCTGATGACGATAAGGTGACATGTCATGATTTCGGTCCTGGCGCTAAGAACGTCATTATCAGCTGGGGCTCTACAAAGGGCGCAATTCTAGAAGCCATCGAAAAATTATCAGAAGAGGGAAACAAATTTAGATTTATTCAAGTGCGACTACTCCACCCATTTCCCACTGAAACTGTCAAAAAATTCTTGGTCGACGCCAACCAGGTAATAGATGTAGAAATGAATTACACATCCCAGTTAGCATCACTGGTCCAACAAAATACTGGCACAAGAATTGATTACAAGATAGTGAAATATAATGGAAGACCAATGTCCACAACGGAAATTTATATTGCTCTAAAGGCTATATTATCAGGTACCAATGAAAGGAGGATTATATTAGATGGCGGAACTTAAACTAGCTGACTATAAAACAACGGTACACAATGATTGGTGTCCGGGATGTGGCGATTTTGGAATATTAAACGCGATTCAAATGGCGCTGAGCGAGATGCAGATCCCAAGACATAAGGCAGTTATTTTCTCGGGAATTGGCTGTTCTGGGAAAACTCCGCATTTCATAAATGTGTATGGTATTCACACTTTGCATGGAAGAGTTTTGCCATTTGCACAAGGTGCAAAAATTGCCAATCCCGATCTTGAAATTATAGCGGTCGGAGGCGACGGTGACGGTCTTGGAATTGGGGCAGGTCATTTTGTAGGAGCCGGCAGGAAAAATGTTGACATTCCATATCTTATTTTTAACAATGAGGTTTATGGTCTCACAAAGGGACAGGCTTCTCCTACTCTTAGGCTGGGAGAAAAAACAAAATCCCTTGTTAGTCCAAATACAAGCAATTCTGTAAATCCCATTGCGCTGGCATTTGTGTCAGGATTTACATTTATCGCACGGTCCTATTCATATGATGTTAAACATCTAAAAGATACAATACAAAGAGCAATAAAGCACAAGGGTTTAGCTTTTGTTGACGTTCTTCAGCCATGTCCAACATATGATGACATCCATACAAGGGAATGGTTTCAGGGAAAAAACAAACTAGAACCTCAGACAACAGGCCCTAGAATATACAAAATAGAAGACACTGGCTATGACGGAACAATAAGTGATGAATCCGAAGTTAGTAAAAAGATGCCCAAGATTTTGGAATTTTCGGCCGAATGGGGAGATAAGATTCCGATTGGTATCTTTTATCAGAACGAATTAGTTCCAACCTATCATCAAAGAATTGCAGAAAATAATAAAGAATACCTTGCTAGTCCACCTTCCCGTCAGGAAATATCGGACAATGATAAAAAGCCAATCGCAAGAATTGATAGAATTTTAGACAAACTCAAGGTAAACTAAGAATCCGCAGCAAACAAGAATCAGTCAGTAACAGCAACAGAAGGCTTGATTATACAGATAAATCAGGAATTTGGAATGATGGGATGATGCTGGACGCATAGTAGCGAATCCAGCACATTTAAATTGCCTTAATCTTGATTGAAAGATTACATCGACCAAACCGATGGGGAACATATTCTGGGTAGGCCTAACGGCTTATCCAGAATAATTTAATCTATCAATATCCATAATTTTTCCTGCAAACAAAGGAATTGCCTTTATCTTGATTTTTTGTCTAGCTGTTTGATAAATTCTGGAAACTTGTCTTTGGGTATAACAGCTCCACAGGCCTTCTCATGGCCACCGCCACTACCAGACAATGCGGAAGATAAGTCGTTAACAATTCTACCGAGATGAACTTTGCATTCGTTCGATCCCCTGATAGAGATAATACATGAATTGATATCCTCTTTGGTCTTGTATACAAGTGCAACTGGTTTTCCCGACATGCCGAGCACAAAGTTAACCACCATACTCGACGGTAGTTCAGAATTAATTTGAATATGCGCCAAATTCTTGGCCAGTATTATTGAGTTTTCAATGGACTTTACCACAGTTAAGACCTTTCTTGCATGTCTCTCGGCCCTTTGGAATCCGCCTTCAATATCATGGGGGTATTTTTTTTGTGACAGGTCCTCCACGATTGTCGCAAGAAAATCGCTATCATGCTGGCTTGAAGAAATCATATACGACAAGGCAGTAGCTTCGAGCATCAAAAACTGTCTGTCAAATCTGGACACTAAATTAGACGCAATAGGCCCTGTTTCCAAATAATCTGTCAATGCCGCAGCTGCTGCAAGAAATGCCTGATAAGAACCAAATTTTCTCTTGTATTTATTGTAAATATGGATACTGGTGCACTCTTTTGCACTGTGTAAAAGTTTTACTCCACTTTTTTTTAATTCTGCTAAAATCTTCTTATCCAAATCATGATGATCGAAGTATGTAACACTGCATTTTGCTTCGATCATCTGCTTTAGAATTTTGACAAATTCATTTTCATTTTTTTTGCTTAGTCCTAAATCACATATGTATAATTCATCTATTTTTTTTGTGCCATCTTGAACGCTTGATACCATACTACGTAATGTTTTAATCATGTTTGCATAATCAACAAGAATTATTGTATTTATCTCAAATGCGCTTTTGATAAGAGCTGCCGAAGAGACGCCATCGACGTCTTCCTTATGCGATATACAAACTCTATTTTTCATAGAACAAGTAATTCTTAAGTGTGAATATTTTAAGTCTACCTATATCAAATTCTGATCAATACTGAATCAAAAATAAAGGGAGTATGATGTTTTGAATTTGATCTTAAAAAAAGTTTTGTCAAGCGAACGTTTATATCTTAATTATACAAAAATCTCTAGGAACGCAATCATATAGGCGGCGTCGTAGATGATATTTGGTCAGTTGGCCATTCCATGATTCATCGACCTCCAGTTGCGCTCATAATATGGAGATTCGAATACAATTGGATCTGACATGGTTACACAATATGCACAATAACTTGATTGTCCGACCGTACTATTTTATAATAGATTAAGGATCGACTCCGGTTGATCCTGCCGGACCCGACTGCTATCAGAGTGAGATTAAGCCATGCGAGTCAACGTAGCAATACGTGGCACAC
>JAHEZK010000037.1:0-13971 GCA_023251115.1 Nitrosomicrobium frigidum (SeqCode)
GCTTTGATACTATTCTTTGAACCTCGCTTTTCCCTGTTGCGGTAATTGATTTCTTTGTTGTTTCAAGTGATTCAGCAGCATGAATACCTATCAAAAATTTTTTTTTCAAAGAATTTTTATGGATTACTTTTCTATAGTCATTCAATGAATTATCTGTGTTCTCATTAGCTCCACTTATGCCTAACCCATCAGCTGCATTGGCAATCTGAAAAACAAGTTCTATTACATCCCGTGGCAATTTTGGATTTTTGACAAAATCTTTCGATATGTCATGGTAAAATTCTGGTCTGCCCAACACAATACCTTTTATCGATAATCCTGATATTGCTTCTTTAATTTGAGCTATTCCTTCAAGTCCGCCCTCCCTAAAATCTGCAAATGCAACTATGCCATTTCTCATCATGGACATTGCAGAACTTCTCATAAAATTGACTAAATGCTTTCTTTCGCTCTTTCGCAAGATCTTATTTTTGATACCATAAATCGGATGGATCCTTGTCTCAAATGCGGAGTCAACTCCAATGTCCTTTCCGAAGGAATCACCAATGTGTGTATGAGCATTAATAAATCCAGGAATTGCTAATATGCCTTCTCCATCATAAATTGCTCCATCCGATCTTCCCTTATAATCTCCTGTGCCAACACTTTCTATTATTCCATTTTTGACTACCATATATCCTTTATCAATGTATTCAAGATTTTCGCCAATGAATAGACTAATGTTGCTAATAGTTAGTGCCATTCTATTTCATATACAGGTTGAAGTATGCCTTTATCTCTAAGACTTCGGATTGTATCCAAGGCCTCTGTTGCAGCTTGTACTGCTTTTCTACCGGTAGCAGCTCTACCTATCCCACAGTTTAGCTTGATATTTTGAGAATCTTGGATTTTATTAATTATTTCGGATACTTTCTCTTTAGAAACAGTATTAGAAATAACCATAAAGTTATCACCACCGAGAAAAAATGTCATGGATTTTTGCTCGATAAACATCTCAATAATCTTTGAAAACATCTCCATGATTTTTGCTGTAATTTCATATGGGGATAGCATATTACTAGCTTTGGTGGAATTATCTATATCGATGTGTAATACTTGAGCGAACATATCCATGGGTGATTTTGCTGAATTATTATACATTAATTGAATTTGTTCACTTGCATATACCAACTTGCTTTTGTTTACCAATCTGTTGTTTTTTCGTGAATTGTGCGCCGCAAAGTTTGCATCCAAAGGAGTTTCGCCTGTTCCGATAGCCATTGAAATCTCAATGCCCTTGTACATATCGTTAATTTCCTGTTCAATAAATAAGTGATCATTAATGGATAATCCGTTACTAATTGCAATTAGTTCATCAAATCTGTTAAAGTATAAGATACAATTCCTTTTAGTGAAAAGATTTTGCAAATCGCTATAGAAACTTGCTTGAAATATTTGTAACTGGGCCTCCCTATCGCTTCCCAATTTTAATGTCCATGGGCCATAACCCTCGATCTTTATTATGGTAATTTGAATTGTCATTGTTGACTACCATTGCATTTATTGTCTTCCAGTTCTAATAATCCCGTTACCATTTTGTGTGCAGCTGCGACAGCTCTCTTGGGAACAATTTTGGCTCTTTGCTTGGCCTGCTTTAGTGTCATATCAGGTCCCGTAATTCCGAGTGTGACTGGCTTTTGATACTTTAAAGAAAGATTGGAAAGTAATCTAGCAGTGTTATTTGCTATAACTTGATCATGGCCTGTCTCTCCCTTTATGACTGCACCTAACGTGACTACCACATCAATTTGTTCTTTTTTCAAAAGTTTTTCGACAACTAGTGGCATGTCATATGTTCCGGGTACATGACATATTTTTTTAATATGCATGTTTAACTTCTTTGAATGCGATATGGCTGTTTTAAGCATCTCATTAGTGATCTCTTTGTTAAACTCAGCTACGACTATAGCTAATCTTATTTTAATCAAAATATTTTCAATTCACACATGATTCTTTAATTTGAAGGGATTCGACTAATGGGATGTTAAATCTTGAAGAATATTCCATTGCTTTGTCAACTGTTAATGCGCCACCCGTCTCAGAATCGAGCATTTCACAAATTACGGCTGTTGGGACTAAATTAGCCAATTTCATTAATTGAATAGATAATTCGGTATGACCAGATCTTTCCTTAAGCAATTCGTTTGCAGCGATTAGTAAATGTACATGGCCGGGAGATCGAAACGTCTTAAAAAATTCATGTTTGCCATAATTATCTATGTCAGAACATACTTCTGCCATTTTCGTAATTGTAAGTGCTCTATCTTTATCTGTTATACCTGTAAAGGTATCAATATGGTTTATGGTAATTGAAAATGATGGTCGGTCACCGTAGGGGGCAATAGAACTTATCATTTTAGACAAGGAAGAGTTATTCTTGGAAGCCAAATAAAGCAGATCATGCATAAATATCAAATTTAATTTTGATGCAATTTCGCCGGATATGGCCAAGCAAATAAGTCCGCCAGCATCCCTTCGCATTGTTGCTATATCGCGTGCGTTAATATATTGAGCAGGTTTCACCATATCAACCTCATTTTCTCGAGATTCGCTATCATGAATCAAGATAAATTTCCCTTCCCTTATGGTCCGTATAGCATGTTCAATTGATTTCACGTGTTTCAAAACACTATCTACAATTAAAAAGGTTACTGATTTTCTGGTAATAACTAATAACGTGGTAATAATTTTGTGACATACTTGCTTAAAATGTCTGCCTCAATATTAACTTTATCTCCTTTTCGTTTATTTTTAAATGTGGTAACGGCCAGTGTATGAGGAACCAAAGCAACTGAAAATCTTGTTTCCGAGACATCAACAATGGTAAAGCTTATGCCATCTAGCGCAACAGATCCTTTTGGTACCAAATACTTTGATATCCCCTTGCTCACATTTATCCACATTTTGGTCTCAGAGGGAATCTTCTTGATATTCTCTATTTTTCCAACGCCATCTACATGACCCAAGACAATATGCCCTTCAAGTCTATCGTTTATCCTCAAACTCCTTTCTAGATTTACTTGATCTCCAACTTTCAAGATTCCTAAAGCGGTTCGTTTCATGGTTTCTTTTACGACTTCAAAATATGCTACGCTTTTCAAAATCCGTGTTGCCGTGAGGCATGTTCCATTGACATTTACACTGTCACCTACTTCTAGACCCTTGCTCAGGGTTCCCAGATCTATTTCAATCCTATTGTCGGCGGCTTTATCATTGTCATTTATTTTGACCATTGATTTGATAATTCCAGTACCTTCTACGATACCAGTGAACATAAAGTATTGATAAACAATTGATATCACAAATAAAAATATTTCATAATCTGTGGTAGGTAAGGTTATGTCTGCATTACTTCATGAAATTATCATCTTCTCTGTGATTAGCTATACTATAATAACTTCAACTTGCAATAATTTCCATGGAATTTGTAGAGACCATTAGGGAAGACGAATTAGCCAATGGAACAAGTAAAGTAATTTCTGTAAAGGGTAAAGATATTGCGTTATTTAAGATAGATAATAGTATTACTGCATTGGGCAATAGTTGCCTGCATAAGGGTGGTCCACTTGCAAAGGGAAAGATAGAAAAAAAATACGATGGCTTTTATGTTACTTGCCCATGGCATGGATGGGAATATAATATCTCAAACGGAAAGGCACCTCCTGGATATGATGAACAACAATCAGTTTTTGATGTTGGAATAATTAATGGAAAGATCTTTGTTTCAAGTCAACCTATCATTTATTCATCTAAGAAAAAATATGACAGCCCGTTGAAGGATCTGATAGAGCTTGAATATCAGACCACAACGAACTCATTGAACATTCTGGGAATATCTACTACAAATATGAACGATAATTTGAAAAGAGACTCTACCTCTGAAATATCGCTAAATAAGGCACTGTCCTATTCAAAGGAAAAATACAAGTCATCCACAGTTCTCCTAAGACTCAGAGATCTTGAATTCAGGCACTGTGAAGGATATTACAGCATTAATGAACAGGCATGTACGTGGCCCTGTTCGATTTCAGAGATGGATGAAAACGATGGTATGAACGAAGTTTATAGAAAGATGATACTCTGGGCAGATATTGTAATTATCTCTACACCAATAAGATGGGGTAACGCATCTTCATTATACCATAAAATGATAGAACGACTAAATTGCGTACAAAATCAGACCACACTTCACGATCGTGTCCTTGTCAAAAATAAGGTTGCATGTTTTATTATTACTGGAGGACAAGACAATATACAACATGTTGCAGGAAATATGATGATGTTTTTCACGGAGCTTGGATTTTCATTACCTCCGTTTGCGTTTATGGGCTGGAGTAGGGGTTGGACCGCAGAGGATATGGAAAATAATGTAATCCAATTTTCAAAATCTCGTTACATTAACAGATCAGTCAAGGATCTTGTCGACAACTGCATAAAATTACTTCATCAAATTAAGACTAATCCATGTAAAGTTGTATCTTCCCCACAACCAAAAATTGTGGACGCTCCATCAAAAATAAAGCAGGATTAAAATTGAAATAATTTGTTTATATCGCTATTTTTTTGAATCAACAGGTTTGTTTCTAAACTGATTATTCATTTCATCATTTTTTGTATTAATATTTGATCGGTTCATGATCTTGGTTATCTTTTCCACCTCCTTATCATAGAGTGTTACTAAATCTGATATTGTAATAATTCCGATAACCTTGTTCTCTTCATTTGATAACACTGGCATTTCTTGAAGATCATTTGAAGATAGTCTTACTAGTGCATTGTGAAGCGAGTCAGAGCTATACGCAAAAAAGGGATCTGTAATCATTATACTTTCTAACTTAACCGTCTTACGGTATTCTTCGGGAAATTCAAATAGCTTGTATTTGTATACTACACCCTGAAGCATATCTTCGTCATTAACAACGAGTATCATTTTACTATTGTTACGATTCATTATTTGTAGGGATTCTTCAATCGAAACATCCTTTGATAATTTATTTATCGCGTCCTTGATAACATCTCTTACATATAGATCACTCAAGATGGGACGCTGGTATTCCATTCTGTGCGCAGGCGAATCGGATCTATTGAGTACCTGACTTCGAAATATTGAATTATGCTGTCCGGACATGATGTAAGCAATAAATGTAGCTAGCATCATTGGTGCCAAAAGTGCATACCCTCCGGTCAGTTCACTTCCCATAATAATTGATGAGATTGGTGTTTTTGCTGTTGCTCCAAAGAACGAAACCATTGCCACAATTATAACAGACGAAACATCAATCCAAGTAAATAGCCCCATTAAGTGAAATGCTGTGCCAATGAACGCTCCAACCAACCCTCCTATTACCATGGAAGGTCCAAAAACACCTGCACTTCCACCAGAACCAATTGTCAATGAAGTAGCCAAAATCTTGAGAACAATTACGGTGCCAAGAATGTATAGGGGCAACAAAGAATAATCCTTGTCAATTGCTATTTGCAACCATCCATAGGAGGTACCTAAAATTTGAGGGAATACAATCCCAATCATTCCTACAAGAACGCCTCCCACAGCTGGTTTTAGATACTTTGGGATTCGAATTCTGCTAAAATAATCCGATATTATGTAAAAGGACTTTACATAACCAACACTTACAGCTGCCGAAGCTAGTCCAACAATGGCATAAAGAATGAGCGAAGCAGGATGAGTATATTTCACCAGATCAAGTGGAATCGAAAATAGACGATCCCATCCGAAGACAAATCCAAAAACGGTATAGCCTGTTACAGACGCGACTAAACCGGGAATTAAAGCCCTAACTTCAAAATCTCTTCTGTAGAATACTTCCGCACTGAAAACTGCACCTCCAAGTGGAATCTTGAATATACTTCCGATTCCAGCTCCAAGACCCACAGCTACTGCAATTCTTCTTTCATCTTCATCTAGTTTGAATAGTTTACCAATCAATGATCCAAATCCAGCCGCAATTTGGCCAGCAGGTCCTTCAGTTCCTCCACTCCCACCACTTCCTATGGTTATAGAGGAAGCAATAGCCTTCACAAGAGGAACTCTTCCTCTAATATTGCCTCTCTTGTGATGATAAGCATCTATTACAGAATCTGTTCCATGACCTTCGGATTCTGGCGAGAACCTGGTTGTTATCAATCCTACTAAGAGACCTCCAAGTCCACAAATCAGTGGTATCAGCCAAGGTCTTTCGATAAATAGGTTGTAGCTAAGATTGGCTTGGAATCCTCCAGGCAAAGGTGGAGAATATCCTGTTCCTATTTGGAGAAATAAACCTGTAAAAAATTCAACCGATAGAAAAAGCGCGATTGCACCAAGACCCGCTACTACGCCTAACAGAAAACCTATTAGTATCCATTTTCTGAAATAACTAAAATCCAGATTCCATCTCATAGTTTTTAATGTTCTTATTATTGATACTAGTTGAGAATAGTAGGGAAGATCGGTTTTCACACAGCTAAACCTGACATACAAATAATTTTCCTTGACTTATAACTGTTATAGCTTATAAAGCAAAAAGACGGAATTTGCTCTAGCGTGTCCGCACAGACATTTCAAAGCTGTAAACTAGGAATTATTATTTGAAATCACTTTAATAATATAACCCTCATTGAACTTTGTTACCTCAAGTTAATTAACTGAAACCTTGATTTGCAATGTGAGTGTAAAATGGACAATTTTCATAATTCCATGGAGAGACTATTTTATTACCATTATTTCCATCCAGTTAGTTCTCATAAAGACATTGTTGGAGCAGAAAAATGATAAATTTCCTAAGAGATACTGTTGAACAACTTGACCAGAATGTAAATAATACAGTTTATTGTATTGGTGATTATGACGCAGTCTCAAGATGATAAAGGAAATATCAGTTCAAACAGTACTGATATCTTGAGTTTGATAGATGGTTTTATCGATCAAATATCAGGAATAAAGAGCATCCTCAAGGGTGTTTCTGTATCCGCTCTCATATTAGCTCCACTTGCAATTGCACTCTCTGCATTTTTAATAACTCATTCTTCATTCTTTACCATTCTTCAAAAAGAGTATGATTTTGGGTTTGTGTTAATAGTATTACTCGGATCAGTAATTGCTATTTCTTCTGTATGGATTGTTGCAGGTTTACGGCAATATCGTATGATCAGTGATTGGAATAAGAGATATGCCAATTATCTGACCAATAAAGAAGAAATTCGCAAGAGCATCGAATCCGAATACAGGTTCACTGAGGATTCCGAAAATTAACAAACAATCAGGAATTAAGATTCAGTAATGAGATAATAGAACAGACTTAGCGTCCATTAACATCAGCTGGTCTTGGAAAAAGTTTCTCGTATGGCTCTATAATACTTCTGCAAAATTCCAACCCTTTTTGAGTCGCGCTATAGACAGTTACCGTTCTTTTGCCCAAAGTTTTTTCTGCTCTAAAGATCAAACCATTGAGTTCCATTTTGTCAAATATTGATCTATGCTTCTTTAAGTTTAGTCCACAAAAACTAACTAGTGCAGTCTGGTTAAGCTGACCGTATTCAACAAGCTTCATAATTATGTCTCGAACTATGTAGATTCTATCTCTGTGTGATTGTGAACTGGACACTACATTAGATTGTAGCTGCTCAGTATATAGACTGTATTCTAGAAATTTGATTTTCACCCCATATTACTAGAGCATCAAGAACCCAGGATACAGATACAAAAAGTCAATTTGTTTATAACACTAGATCCAACATTAGTTTTAATTCATTTATTTCTGCCTGGATTAGTTCTAGTTCGTTGTTGTCCCTTGCATAAGGAATTAATTTCTCACATGCACTCAATTGATTCAACAAAATATCTCTTTTACCCAAATAAGTAATGGAGTCGGCATTCTCCAGAGTATAGATAACCCTTCCAAAAGACGTATTTGACTTGCACGTCTTTGCAATCATCAGCGATTCATACGAATTAGTCAATTTTGTAATCACTATTCTCCAAACTTGATTTGTTTTTGTCTTTAATTTTTCTAAATTTCATCAACACTGATATTGTAGAATGAATTAATAAGCGTCGATTAACCTTGTTAATCTTGAAAATTATTTTTTAGATAAGTTGCAAATCCTCTGAAAGAAACATCAATTCAGTTGACTAAATATTTTATTGGTTTGCTGCCTTTAATACGGCCTTTGCTTGCTTGTAATGTACGGCATCTATCATTTTACCATCTAAAAGTATTGCTCCTTTTGGATTTCCCTTTTCAATAGAATCCTGTAAAGAAGCTAACACTTTTTTTGCCCACTCTATTTGTTTCTTGGTGGGCCGAAAAATATAATGAACGGGATTAATATGCGAAGGATGAATCAATGTTTTGCCAGAATAACCCAGATTTTTTGCAACTGTAGCATCCATAGCTAGGCCATCAAGATCGCTAACTTTTTGCCAAATGCCGTCCAAAGCAACTATTCCAGCAGCTTTAGCATCTACGGGAATTTTTGATCTAGCATAGTTGTAACTGATAGATTCATCATATTCAGAGTCAATATCCATGTCATATAAATAATCAAAAACACCAAACACCAAAGCAACCACGTCTTCATGGGCTGAAGCAATGGAATTGGCATTAACCACTCCTTTTGCTGTTTCTATTGAAGGGATGATTTGGATTCTCGAGGTTAATTTTCTTTTTGATGCAATCATGTGAATTTTGTCAATCACTTGCATCACTTCTTTACTAGTACCAATCTTTGGTAAAACAATACCGTCCAATTTATTTCCTATAATGCTTTCAAGATCACCATCAATCATACCAGAATCTACTGAATTGATTCTGACATAAATCGGTGATAACTTGTCCTCTTCTTGAGACGCAAGTTGTGCTGCGACTAAACGTCTCGCAGCTTCCTTTTCATTTGAGGGTACGGAATCTTCTAGATCAAAACAGAGTATATCTGGATGAAGATTTGTTGATTTCTTTAAGAATCTTTCATTGTTTCCAGGAATGAACAATAAACTCCTGAACATTTAGGAACTAAAAAATAAAAAGTTAGAGTTTTTGAGGTGTTGTCACAATTTTACCAATCTGTTCTGAATTTGCCATCATGGTGTGTCCTTTTGCCATATCCGAGAATGGAAGCACTATACTAATCAGTGGTTTAATCTTCCCCTTGGCTGTCCAGTGAATCACCTGCTCTAGTTCTGCTTTAGTACCCTGAGTCGAACCGAGAAGATTGGTACCCTTGAAGAATAAGTATCTTAAATCAATAGTAGAATCGTATCCTGTTGTTGCTCCTGTAGCCACTAATGTACCTCCCATCTTGAGAAGGCCAACTTCCTGCGGGAAAGTTGATTTTCCTATATGTTCGAAAACAACGTCGACACCTTGTTTTTTTGTTATTTCTCTGACTTTTTTATACCAGTCTGCCTCTCTATGATTTACAACGTGATCAGCGCCCAATTCAATACATTTGTCCATCTTTTCTTTATTACCTGCGGTTGCAATCACGTCGCAACCATATAGTTTTGCTATCTGAATACCTGCCATCCCAACCCCACTAGTACCTCCCATCACGAGGACCGTTTTTCCAGGTACTATTTTGGCTCTACCTACCAGCATATGCCACGCAGTCATGCCAACCATTGATACTGCAGCCGCTGCTTCATAGGATACGGAATCGGGAATCTTGGCGATATTTACTTCTGGTAAATGAGTATATTGGCAGAAGCCGCCCCAAAGTGGACCAGTTTGAAAACCCCAAATGAGTCGTTCATTACAATCGTATTCTCTTCCTGAAGTACACATATCACAAACCCTGCAACTCATGTTAGAATGAGAAACCACCCTATCACCCACTTTCAATTTTGTAACTTCATTACCTGCTTCAACAACGGTGCCTGCTACATCACTACCTGAAATATGTGGCAGTGGAACCTTGACCGGATCACCCCAAATTGCCCAAAGATCGTTGTAGTTGTATCCGGCTGCTTCTACTTTTATCATAACCTCATTAGGTTTGATTTTGGGAGTGTCAACATCGTCTATTTTCACAACTTTCAGAGGATCTTGACTATACTCTCTAAATACTGCTGCTTTCATGAATTTTTTGAAAAGTTCTTAGACTAATATAGTTATTTCTTTTAGCATACACCTTCTAAAATTGCTATGCGGAATTAACTAGTTCAAGTGAATAGTTCCACAGATATCTCACATGTTATGAAATGACACTTGAACTTGTTATTTTGAATGTTTGACTGATTTGATGACCTTCATCTCAATTCTAGGAGAGTTGCTGGGAAGCTTTGGAATATAGACAGGATTACCACACTTCCCATCGAATGTCATTTAGTAGACTAATTTTTAGCTACATCATATGTGTCGAAAGTATTTTTCACACCAGCGACATTATCAAAGTTACGAAATTTGAGAATTTTGAATAGTTTGTAGAGATTGTCAGAATAGAACGATATTCCAAAAGATATTTATGGTTTGAATGGAACGAAAAGCCAAGAAGAGCTATGGCAAATCCAGGATACAAGACTTTGGGCCATATTATTGTGTTTTTATCACTATTTGCAATTTTTTCATCGAATTTATTTGTCAATAAAGGCAGCTCCCAAGGTCTAGGTGATTTTCTAGATAACCTCTTCGACGACAACGACAATGGGGATGAAATAAAGAAGAAAATTGAAAAAGAGCTAAAGGACAAAGATAAAGACAATAAGCAAGAACCCGAAAAGGAGGAAAGCTTTGATACAAAAGACTACAATTTTGCAGACGAAGGTGAAAAGGAACGCAAGAGTTTTAATTTTGCCGTGGCAGGTGATTTTGGATGTTCGAAAAATGCAAAAAATACTGTCAGCAATATGAAGGACAAAAAACCCGAACTCGTAATACCGTTGGGAGATCTTTCATATAGTAAATCAGCCAACTGCTGGCTTGATCTTATTTCACCTTTCAGCGATAGGCTGAAAGTTACTCTAGGATATCATGACGTAAATGACGGAGCATCGAAATTAAACCAGTATGAACAGACTTTTGGATTAAAGAATCATTACGATTCTTTTGATTACAGACACGTCCATTTTGTAATAATGTCTTCACTATCTAAATTTGATAAAGGTTCCGAACAATACAAGTTTATCAGTGAGGACTTGAAAAAAGCATCCGAAGACAAAGAAATTGACTGGATAATAGTAACAGGCTATAGTCCGCTTTACACATCACCGTCAAAACATACAGCCGAAAAGGACATGAGGGATATCTATCATCCACTTTTTGAACAATATGGTGTTGATTTAGTACTTCAGGCACACAATCACAATTATCAGAGGACCTATCCTATATCATATAATTCTGGTGATAGTTCCAAACCAACAATATCAAATCAATTTACTACCGATTATAGCAGTCAATCTAATGGCATAGTTTTCGCAATAGTAGGCACTGGTGGAGAAGGCTTCTACCCTTTAGAGAATCAGGCAGCCTATACCGCTACCCAATTCACCAGGTTCGGATTTTTGAATATAGAGATTAGTAACGGGAATCCCCACACCAAATTAACAGGAACTTTCTATGACAACAAGGGTGACGAAGTGAGAGACCAGTTTACAATTGGAAAGGAAATACAAGTTAAGAAGCTGGTTGACAAGAGCTAGTTAATCTGTTAAACTTAGTTTAAATGTCCTACAAGACGATAGACATCAAAAAATATTGAAAATCAAGCACGATTTATTCTAAATTGCTTTTTGGGCTGCTGGAGGTTTATCAAAAGCTGCTTTAGTTCTTCATCTGATAAAGCCCTATTCAATTTTCCGCCAGAAGCTGCTGTAATTAGATAATTTTCTACTGCCATTGCTAGTTCGGGTTTTACCATTCTGATGTTCATAAGCCTTTGTCTTGCATCCTGGTCCAGCAAGACCATTAGTGCCTTTTGTCTCATCATTACTTCAGCCTCGCGGCGCTTTGCCTCTTCGGGATTATCTGATGGTGAAACTGACATTTATGACCACAATTAATAATTAGTAGCCGTATCTTTGGAGCTCTGGTCGTGAGTTTGCGAGATTCTTGTATATTTCGGTAGCCATTCTGTCGACCTTTTTCATTCCTTCATCCGAAATTGTTCTACCTTTGCTTTTTTTCGTTATATAGCCGGCAACTTCCAACTGTTGCAAAGCCTTTCTTACAATGGCACCACCAGCTTTCTTGTGATGTGCAATATTGTAGCCAGCTTGTTTCTTACCTCCGTACTCGCTTCTAAGATCAGAAATACCAATCGGACCGTTAATGTACACTTTCCTTAACAACGATGCACACCTGATATACCACCAATCTCTATTCTGTGGAATTTTTTCTACATGAGCGCCTGTCTTTACGAATTGGGACCACTGAGGAGCCTCAATTTTTTTATCCTTTTTCAAATTTTCTGCCAAATGAGTTATTAGATCATCGGCAGGAATATCATAAGCCTTAGCCATAAGATTCTATAACATTCTTGGAAATTCCCTTATAAATCATTTTATTCAAATTTCATCAAATATCCAAAGGGCAGCTCCTTAATTAGTCAGAATTTTAGAGCGCACTTACAAATAATCTAATATACTTCGTTAGTTTATTAAATAAAACGCCAAGTTCAGATTATTAATAGAATGGGATGAATTTACTGATAATCTTTAACGTAGTAAAGAAATTAGAGCAATTATTCTGAATTACTGGCTTCCAGTGAAATGAAATTTATTCCATCAATTTAAACCGCAATTATTTTCCGATAAACATGATTGCATTTCATACAAGTAATTCTTATGCATTTTACCCTGGTTCTACCAATTCTTACTCTTGAATTGACTCCAGGGACTATGAATTGTTTACATTTTCTACAAAATAGTTGGCGGATAGAATACGGCATTCTTACTCTAACACGCATTCCGATTTTTAGAGCAAGCTTTGCATACGTCTGAGATAATTTTTCATCGCGATTTATTTCGTTCAAAGCATTATCGATCAATATTTCTATTCTTTCAGTCGCTATTCTCTCAATATTCTTCTTATTCAATACAATTCAACCCACACTAATTAACTTGACTAGATATTGGTTGTCGTCTTCCATTAAAATGCTATGAAATAAATTTAATATTTCGATACGAATTCTATTAATTTGATTGTATTCACTTGTGATTGTTGAAGCAGCAATAGAACTGGTACCACAAACTCTCAGAAACCATCCCTCTGTGAAGAACCATTGCAAAAGAGTAGGTAGAGATTCTAGCGAAATTCTCCTTGACATTAGTTATCATCATAGAGCTATGGTGGAACAAAACATTAAGCAATGGTGGAAACGAGGTAGACCGGACATAGTACATTTCGATCTGGTTGAAGCCCTATCGACCCCTCTATTTAAGGAGAAAAAATTGCAAGTTTACGTATCTACGTTCGACAACAAATTACTAATCATGCATCAAGATTTGAGATTACCAAAGAATTACCTCAGATTTGAAAGATTAATGATCAGTATTTTTAATAAACACAGGAGTAAGGAGGGATCAGATTTAATAGAGTTTAGAGAGAATGTGAGTTTTACTGATCTAGTGCAGAAAATAATTAAACCTCAACTAGTACTTGGGTTCTCTGTAACGGGAACAAGAACCAAATTAAGCGATATTTTGCACAATAACGAATCCAATTATTCAAAGGATTACTGTTTTGTAGTAGGAGGCTTTCAACGGGGACATTTCTCGGAATCAATTACTCGACTGTGCAACAGTGTTTATTCCATTAGTCCTTTTAGTTTGGAATCCCACGTGGTTATAGCAAGATTATTGTACGAGTGTGAAAATTACGGTTAATGAAATATCGCATCTACCATGAACGCAACAAATAGTGCCGTCAGATAGGGACTGGAAATTTTGAAAAGTAACCACGAAACCTTCTCGCTTGGTTTAACCAGTAGCCAGAGTGA
>JAHEZK010000037.1:14071-15557 GCA_023251115.1 Nitrosomicrobium frigidum (SeqCode)
GCCTTAGTTCTATCCATAATGGCATCTATATCACGATCATTGTACCCTGTTAAGGCATCTGCAGCTGCAGATCCAGTAACTATACCGACAAGAAGAAAGACCCACTGTATCGGTGACAGAAATGTGTCTGTAGAATACGAAGCTGTGATGGCTGAACCAAAAGCAGTAAAAACTAAGAGATACCAAATTTTCGGCTTTGTAAGTTCATAATAATTCTTTAACCGATCAGCTACAGTAACTTCTGGAATCAATAGTATGTGCCTCGACAGACTTATGGTTAGAGGCAATATGAATGCTCATTTAATTAAACATGAATTAGTCTGGACCTATTCAGTTGTGCCTTTTTCCTACTAAGGAAGAAAATAAAATACTAGATCACAAATTCCTGATACATATCCTGTGCCATTCAAATTTCCTGCTACAAAAAAAATTCAAGATATGGACTTGTAGTTTTCATTCATGATAAAGCTGAACTGTCATCATCTATTGTATTCAATATTGTAACTGAATTCATTTTTTCTAAAACTATAAAAGAGGCATGATAAAATCTATGGTATTCTATTAAGGTGATATGTAAGTTGGAATCAATTCAAGCAACAGCTGGTGGAATGCCAGTTTTGATTTTAAAAGAAGGAACCAAAGAAAGTAAAGGTAGGGAGGCACAGAGAAATAACTTTGCCGCAGCGAAGCTCATTGCTGAAATGGTCAAGACCTGTCTGGGTCCTCGCGGCATGGATAAAATGTTGGTTGATACACTTGGAGATGTTACGATTACAAATGATGGAGCGACTATTCTTAAGGAAATGGATGTTCAACATCCTGCCGCAAAAATGATGGTCGAAGTAGCCAAATCCGTAGACAATGAAGTAGGAGACGGCACTACATCATCAGTTGTTTTCGCTGGAGCATTATTGGAAAAAGCAGAGGAATTGGTAAACAAAGATGTGCATCCTTCAGTTATTGTAGACGGTTATACAGCAGCCGCGGAAAAGGCTCTTGAATTTTTGCAAAAAATAGGCATAAAGATTGATGTCAACGACAAAATTGCCTTGACAAATATTGCAAGGACAAGCATGTATTCAAAGCTCGTTTCTGATGATGGTCCAACATTAGCCAAAATGGTGGTTGATGCAGCAAGACAGGTTGCTGAAAGTGTAGATGACGGCAAAAAGTTAAGAGTGGATTTGGATAATATCAAAGTAGAAAAGAAACCGGGTACATCCATTAGGGACAGTAAACTTGTGAAAGGCATAGTTCTAGACAAGGAAGTTGTCCATGCAGGTATGCCCAAAAAGATAGAAAAGGCAAAAATTGCTCTGATAAATTCTGCCCTGGAGATAGAGAAAACGGAGATGAGCGCTGAGATAAGGATTAATGATCCACAACAAATGCAAATGTTCCTTGATGAAGAAAATAGAATGCTAAAAGCAATGGTTGACAAGATCAAGGGAGTTGGTGCAAATGTTGTATTATGTCAAAAAGGTAT
>JAHEZK010000075.1 GCA_023251115.1 Nitrosomicrobium frigidum (SeqCode)
ACCTGATCATCCTGGTACGTCTTCAGGTGGTTGTTCTTCTTTTGTAGATGGTTGTTCTTCTTTTGTAGATGGTTGTTCTTCTTTTGTAGATGGTTGTTCTTCTTTTGTAGATGGTTGTTCTTCTTTTGTAGATGGTTGTTCTTCTTTGATAGCTTTTCCACCCAGTTGTTCACCTTGATCTTGAGTAGCACTAGTTTGATTGTCTTTAGGTGTAGAACCCGTCTGATTAATAGTATGAGCCCAGACGTATACTAAATCACTCTTATTCACACCTTTATCATCCGTGGCTGTAAAGTTAAACTCCAAGTCCGCATCAATATCGGGCGCTCTAAATTGCACTGCCAGTGTATCTGTTGAATTAAGTTTTACTTCTGGTCCGCTTATCTGTTTCCAAACAATAGACTTTATATCAAATGGAGGAAGAATCTGTTTCAAATCAGAAATCGTTCCATTAATGGGGAAATTTGGAGGTGGAATAACAAGTAGACTACCTTTAAGTACTACATTGGTATTTTTGTTTACTACCTTATCTAATCCTGCAAATGGTACAATTGAAGCTGAAGATTGATTAGCTTCAGTTATCATACTAGCGGATCCTGTATGTCTATTTTCTTCCGTTATTCGTTGATCACTAGTTGGGGCATTACAGGTTACGACACACCATGTAAACGATGCCCTAGGTCCGATAGTACTTAACCCATACCTTGAGATAACATCAACTGAATGTCTCCCATTGCTTACACCCCTGACACTATCTATTCCTTGATAGGCAACCAAAAATAATACAGGTGTTGGACAACTAAATCCTGGTCTAGTCCCTATACAGGGTGAGGGAAATAATGCAGCATGGATCTGTCCGCAAGGATTCCAGGGTCCTTGGGCATCCCACCTGCAGGAAAAAGTTGCTTCTCTATTGGGGTCAAATGCCATTCCTGGCCGTGGATTAGCACTGAATTCAAATTGCATATTCCTATATTGAGTTGTCTGTCCATCTTCTAGATCCTCGTATCCTGTTCCCGTAAAGGGTTTGTGAACTGTAATCTGAGTTACTGGTGCTCCTATCAGCATATCTCGAGAAACAACAGCGAAGCTAGAACAAGATGGAGTGGATCGAATATTATTTCGATTCCATACTGCGACACAAACATACTTCAGTCCAGGATTAACACCTGTGCTGATTAAGAATTCAGTAATAGGTTCGTTAACAGTAGAGTTGTGACAACCTGTCGTGCTTGCGCTGCTCCGGGCTGAAGTTGGAATAGAAGGATTGCTAGGAATTGGGCCAGAACCGAAAGTGACACAGAGCCTTGAAAGCCCATCACCCTGCGCAGCAGTGAATACAACAACGTCTCCATTGTCTGAAGGAAAAGATTCTGAGGCAACGAAACCATGACCCTCTAAAAGTCTAGTGATTCTAACAGAAGGTACTGGTGTTGATGTCATAGCATGTGAGATTGTGTAAGTCCAGGTAACAGGATTACTGCGCGTTCCCGCATCATTAACTACCTTTACACCAAAGGTATGAGGAGTTGATGTGGCCGCCAGGTCTCGTGATGCAGTACCGTCCTTGAAATAATAATTCCTGATAATCCCATCCGGTCCACGGAGCATCATTCTGCTTTCAGGTGAGAGACTTGGACAATTGCTCTGGGAATAAGTTCCACCATCCCAACTACACTCAAAATTCCTAATATGGTTATCGTCATCCATGCCCCGATATTGGAATGTAACTCTAATAGTAGTCTGGGTTGAAGGAATCGATATAGTTCCCCCATTGAAAAATGGACCAATAGGAGTGGAGGCGCCAGTAATGCTCACTACTGGAGCAAAAGCTAGTACCGGCTGGATAGTCATTGAAGATGCAATAACAGTAATCACCAGAAAAAAGCTCAGAATGTATCTGTATCGATAGCTCTCCAAATACAGATATGTTATTCTTACCATGATATTTATATTTGTTATATCTTTGTTATTATTATTATTATTTAAATTATCATCCTTTTCGTCGACAGCCTCACTAATAGAAAAACATCAAAAATAATCAAAAAGGAGTATAATATTGCGAACATAATATTGAACGTCTTCATTTTCCAGAATTCAAATTATGAAATAACCTAGCTCCGGCATAACTTCCCTGCGAAAGTATATTATTGTAAATTTATACGTCAAAAAGGACAACTGATGGGAAGTGATGGGTTGATTGAATGATGAACAAGAAACAATCAAACGCCCATCAGTTGTTTCTGGTTGCGTTGTAATCTTGAATACAACAAACTATAAAAATGCTGAAGATACATTCTTCTATAAGATCAGCTTTCAAAATACGTTTTGCTTCAATTTTTGAATATCAGTGAAAACCTATACTTCTCTGTCACAACGTCTCATTGAAAAAGACGCTTCTCATACGAGTGCTATCACTTTCTAACACATTCTAACACTTTATAGTACTTTGTAACGGCACCTTTCTCATAATATCAAGTACTATCGAACTTCGATGAAAAGTGGAAGATTCTGTGATCTGTGTAGGAAAGAAATAACAATGAACAATATGATACCTATAGGGATACAAGGAGAAAATTATATTTTTGATAGCTATGATTGTATTAGGATATTTCATAAATTAAATGCCGTGTACGGTAACATACTCATAGGAGAACGATCGTGTTGATCAGAACATCAAAGACAATGATTAGTAACAATATGTATGGTGGTAATCTGAATAGGCTAGATAAAGCTCTTGTCTTATCGTTGCCAATTATTGCACTCTCATTGATGTCAGTTTTAAGTTATCTAACACCTGCTGTTGCTTCAGAATTTGAACTGGCTAACTGGTATGATAGGGCGCTTTCAATAAATCAGAACAATGTTCCAGCACTAGTCCAAAAAGGCACAGAACTTGTAAACCATGGCAACGGAGAGCAGGCGATAGCTTGGCTAGATAAAGCCCTGAGTATCGATCCAACGAATTTGATGGCATTAGTGAGCAAAGGTGCTGCTCTAAGAGAATCGGGCAAATATCAGGAAGCAATTGTAATGTATGACAGAGTGCTAACTATATACCCTAATGACGTCTATGCACTAGGTCGTAAAGCAGATTCACTATACGGCTCTGGTAACTACGAACAGGCGACATCATTGATTGATAAAGCACTGGAACTGGATCCAAGCAATTGAAAGACACTGCAGGTTAGAGACATTACTGCAAGCTATAAACTAGTTCAAAACTAATCTAACAACCAGTGTTATCACTAGACTTCCCCGGGAGAAGCTAGACGTAGAGATCGAGCAATTTTATTTCACTACAATATATGTTCTATAGCTTTCTGGACATCTCCGGCATCAATTATATCCCCTTCCATCATTGCTTCTAACAGTCTTAATACGATTAACTCCCCTGTAGCACCTGCAATAGTCTGTGGAACAATGACACACACGTCATCAACGATTACGGTAACTTCATCGTCAGTTCCTCCGCTCCAATCCTTTGGTATACTTATGTAAAAGTTTTCAGAGTCTGCGTTACTATGTGGGTTCTGGTATAAGATTCTAACCAACACAAAAGTTTTGCCAAGGTGTCTTAAAAGCTTACTCATTAAACTAAAAAATTATTTTCATTGGTAACTTTTCAGGGATTTCAATGGACTACTATAATCCAAATTACAGTAATCCTCATTGCAGATGTGATTTTGGCCGTTTAGGAGTAACAAGCACACACCCATGATTGTAATTACTACAAGAATAATCACGATAATCAGATCATCTGTCAATTAATTTTAGATTATTTATCATAACTTAAATCCCTTTAACCAAAGAGTCACCAGATATCAGGTAAATTTTAAAAATTAATGAGTTCATATGTTTTTAATTTTTTGACAGGTGCCATTTGGATTTTCTACAATTGGCCATACCTTTCAAATTCATTACTGCTTTGGTATACCAAACACAACGCATCTCGCAGACTAGAACGCGTACTTCGAGCGAAATACGTGGTTATTTTGGGGACGAAATCGTGACCTTGAAGTAGTACTTGTAGATTAGTACGCGATAGTACCTGCATGTAGTACTTTAATAATATAACCCACAATGAAGTTATCTCTATTAGGAATTACGCCATTCTGCCGAATTTAAATAGGCTTTTATAATACCTATTCACAAGGCTTTTTGAACAATGAAGAATCAAAGAAGAATAGGCGAATTAATCACAATATGTTGCGGGATCGGCGTGGCAATAGGAGGATTATTTGTGAACGTGCCGCCTGTTGTCTATGGGGGACTTTGCATTATGGGCCTTGGTGTAATTTCTGTGTTCTGGAGATAGCAGTGTTTTTATGATATTTCCTCATCTTAATTGATGTTAAACCATTTAATTATGTTTGACTCCTGGCCATCTTTATCTATGTAACGATGTAACTGTAACTAGTTGTAAATTATTTTTGTCCAAAATTATCATGACGTAAACTAATTGAAATCTCTATAGCTAGCTGAAATTCCATGTGATATATCTTAAAAATTTGCAGCTAGTTCTGGACCTGAATAATGGAATACTTTGTATTCGTTAACTCCAATACGTTTTTCTCGATCTCTTTTTTAAGATTCATTGATGTTGCATCGATCTCAATAATAATTTTCTCTGATTCCTCTGTTCTTGTAATATTTTCCAAACGATGTTTTTCATTGATCCCTATTTTCTTTTCTATATCTTGTAAATGACTCATGTTAGTGGTTTTGATTGATGATTCTAATTGAATTAGCTGTTCTTTTAGAATTTTTAACTTTGAAGACAACGAAGGCAGAGAGTCTACGATTACATCTATCTGATGAGTTGTTTTCTCTGGATCTTTAATCTGGATACTTTTGTCGACCACCTGTTTCCTGAGTTCGCCAAATAATTGCAAGTATTGAGAATTATCCTTGAAAATTTCCAGAGGCTGATTTAATATTGTGGCAAGTCTTCCTTGAGTCTCCTTAGAAGCTAGATAAGAAAATTTGGTTATTGGTCGTGAAAGATTAGAAAGCATGTTTATCATATTCTTCTCAAACGCCACGATTTCATTTTTCTTGTGGTCAATTTTTACTAAAATTTCTGACGCGTTTATAAATTCCTCTGACTTTTGGAGATTTTCGTACTGTCTTTTTCCTTCTATAATATTCTTGTCGATGGTCTGTGTTTCTTTTATTAATTCTGAAAGTCTAGCTTGTTTTGCTTTTCGTTCATTTAATTTTTCAGCTAATAAAATCAAATCTCCCTTACATTTTATGCACGTATTTATTTGATTTTCTTTGGTAGAT
>JAHEZK010000076.1 GCA_023251115.1 Nitrosomicrobium frigidum (SeqCode)
TGGACTGGGTGGGATTTGAACCCACGACCTTTTGCTTGCGAAGCAAACATTCGTACCCCTGAACTACCAGCCCTTAAAATGTTGATCTCTAACCCTGATATAAAACGTCACAATGGTTTTCAGTCTTATCATTGCAGGAATGACAACCTCATGTAAGTGTTATAGATGGCTAGGCTGATACAATATCAATACCACGGCATGCGAGAACACAGTACTTGGACAATTATTTTTTATACCTAAATAATGCTATTAAGAACATGGTTGAAAAAGTCAAGAAAATACAGGAGATGACTGATGAGAATTGGAAAGGCCGATTGTCGCCTGAGCAATACGAAGTATGCCGAAATAAAGCAACTGAAATACCGTTTTCAGGCAAGTATTATTATTCTAAGGATAAAGGAATTTACCAATGTGTTTGTTGTGGGAATGAGCTATTCAAATCCGATACAAAATTCGAATCAGGTTCAGGTTGGCCAAGTTTCTATGCACCCATCAACCAAGGCAATATAGAATATCATTCAGACAACAGTTATGGAATGAATAGAGTCGAGATAACTTGTAGAAAATGTGGAGCGCATCTTGGACATGTTTTTGATGATGGCCCTCTTCCAACCAACAAGCGTTATTGTATAAATTCAGTTTCTTTGGATCTAGTAAAGGGAAGCGATGAAAATATGCAAAAATAAAAAGTTTGAAAGTTTACCATTCACCATTACATCAAATTATTGTCGAAGAGTCTTCATTGTTTCTTTGTATAATGCTATTGCTTCTTCCCCATAAGCCTGCAAACCGTATTGAATTCCATCCTCACAAGTGACTTCTACAAAGTAGTGTTCCACACCATTATCCAATATTCTCAACCTTTCTGGATATCTCGTAATTTTACCATTTTCCCTAGTGCATAAGGTAAGCAAACATTTCGATGCATCCATGTTACATCAATGAAATTGGATAAAAGCTATCTCAAAGCGTTCTTTGTGTTGATATCGAACGAAGGTTTTAAGTAAACCGTTTTCTTTGCTCCTTTCCTCACAATGTTCAGTCTTGATATCAAATGTAGAGATCCCAGTGTCACTGAAAATCCAACAACATACCATCCCATCATTTCAATTATTCCTATAGATTCCATGAATCATAGTGAGAGAGATTGATATTAAAGAGCCCCTTAGCTACAATCATGATTAATCCTAAGATCATTTAATAAATCATGATTTGAATAGGAAGAAGTACAATGTGTCAATTAGCTGTTGAATTAATACACACAAATATTGTTAGAATTCCCTACTTTATTCAGATATTTTAGTCTCTTCCTTAAAAATAACTATTAGAAAACAGCAAACAAGATATATCAAAACTAATTCATGGTAAAGAGATCCCGCAGGCCTTAAGTTGATTAATTACATAATTCACCTCATCGGTATCCACCCTACCTACGGGTGATTTTGAATTGGTTCCAATAAGTATGTTAATCAATTGGGAAATCATGTCCGCGTCATAAAAAGTTACGGTTTCAGCGAGTAACTCAGCTATTTTGTTCGTGTCAAGACTCCTATCAATTTTGCCAGCCAAAATCAAAGAAGCAAATTTCTGTATTGATTCGTAAATTCCTATATTGTACGCAATAAATGCTACCTTTTCAGGTTTCTCATTTAAAGGATCCATGATTGAAATGTATTTTTTAAGATTTATGTATGTTTACCATCAAATAAAGGAACGGAATTTTCGATTCTACTTTGTTGGATACAGCCTGACAAGGATAAGTAAATCATACACAGTTTATAAGGAGTCAATTACGCTTGAATAATTACCTATAGCGCTGTCAATATAATTATTGGCTTTGTTCATCACATCGCTTACCAAGTTTCTGTTTGACAAGTCATAAAAATTTACTCTCTTACCCGTCAGTTGCATTTTGTAAGATATATCATTGTTACCATCATAGGTACTTTGCTTATTTTTTATGTAAATGATATTGTCCCCCAGCAATTTTTTCATATACCATGATATTGTAGATGCTGATTTCCTAGTGTATTTTACTATTTCGGATTGGGAAACTGGTCCACTTTCATAGAGAAGTTTCATAATTTCATATGAGGTTTGATTTCTCAAAATTCCCAAGAGTACCATAATTTCATTTGAAATATTTCGTGGAAAGAATCTTGTAATTCTCGATTTCCTGTCCACATTTACAAGTTCCATCTTTTCCAATTTGTTGATATGATAGGATAGAACTCCATTTGATGATTTAATTAATCTCAATAATTCCCTATATCTTATTCCAGGATTTTCACCAACGAATAACAATAGCTTTTGCTGCAGTTCGGGCAATGTATCAAAAAAACCCGCCTTTGAAGAATTAACATAAATAGAATCCATCTTATCGCTCAATTTGCCGCCTTAAGCAATCCCAGTCCAAATAAAGTTAGCATTACAAGTAGTACTATATGTGGTAACTCGATATTTACCCATGGTAAAATAACATTGTCAATGTTACCTGTAGAGGATAGTAGCATAATTCCTTCTACAATCGCAAGGGTTACAAATCCCAACGCCATAAAGAACATTCTAATGTTGTTGTTTTTCAGATAAGCGAAAATTGACACCAATCCAAGAAAAACCGAAATATTCAAACTGGCAATGTGGATAATAATATGGTAAATCATGGATTGATGTGAAATATGAGGAATAGTTACGGGTATAATGAGAGAACAAATTATAATTGTGGTAATCGCAAAAAATTTTAGTTTATTATCTAATAGATTATATCTTCTCTGCGATTGCACATTATCAATATCACTATTACCAAATTTAAATTGATTGGTACACCACTAACGGTTATGCCGATCTTTTTGCGAGATTTCTACCTGCAGAATATGAAACTAAATAACTGGATTTAGAATCATTGTCCAATCTAGGAGGTACTGATAGATACTTGCTCTAAATCGCCATATTTCAGGACAACTCCTGAGCCAAATACTAAAATTGGTTTTTCTATTGTATCAGGAATTGACCCAATTTGTTTTAAATCCTGCGTAAAAAACTTTGGTTCTTACTTGCATATTCCATATTCTCGTCGACATGGTAAAAGCGCCACTGCGCAAATTACCGGATATTCATTCATTGATTTAAGTGGATCATACATTACCACAAAAAAATACTGTCGGTAATACAAGTTGGTCTAGAATTTAATTCATATATCGTATCTGTGATTGTTTCTAATGTGAATATCTAAATCATTTTCGCTCTTTAATTTAAGTCCAGATATTCTATAAAATTTTTTATTTTTTCTTCCTCTTAGGTAATCGACAAAATACATCATATGCGTTGTGAGTCCCCGCATACAATTATGAATACACGAAAATGTAAGTTAAAAAGAAGAAATACTCTGACCGGTCCTTATGTGATAATGTATCGAGATGGTATAGGATGCCCCGGGCTTTACTATCTATCTGATATTTTAGCAGTATTTGATTCAAGTTGTGTCATGTTTCTAGCAAACATAAAAGCACTAAATATAATTCCAATAAGGATAGCAGGCGCTACAAAATTTTGATAGTTAAATCCAAACTCAGCACGTGATCCTATGCTTTGTTTGGAAGTATTGCCTGATTCTTGTGCCTGTTGCTGAGTCAATGGTCCTGAAATTGGCTCTATCATTCCAATACCATTTCCTCTTTGTTCAGCAAACCATATGTTCCCGTTCGAATCAGAGGTAAGCCATTGAATAAAAGGCGAAGAATTTTTAACTCCTATCTCTCTCACCTTTGATTTTTGAGTGTCCATTACAGCGATTTTATTTATTGTATGTTCTGCCACCCATAAGTTCCCAAACTTGTCAAAAGCCATCCCAAATGGTAGTCCTGCTTCATTAATTGCTGGAAGGTCAGTAAACGTTCTAGACAACGGATCAAAAACTGTTATCCTGTGGCCATCGTGCTGTGAAATAAATATTTCTCCAGTGGTTTTATCAATCATCAATGCAGTAGGGCTCAACAACGTTCTGTTACCACCCGGAGAATATTCTGTTATCGTATAATTATTAGCTGGATCAATTTTTGCCAATTTTCCTGCCTCATCTGTTAACCAAATCAAATTGCTAACTGGATCTGCCATGATTGCAAATGGACGTGCATCCTTGTCCTTTAGGTGTAAATTTAGCGTAACATTGCCAGTTTTAGTGTCAAAACGCATGACCTCACCGGACAAGGGTGACGTGAACCAAATATTGTCATCTGAATCTATTGTGATACCTGATGGGGTCACATATCCAGGAAATGGAAATATTCTGCTAATATTTTTAGTGGGATCGTAGTTGCCTATGACTTTTGTAAGAGGATCTAAATACCACAAATTATTCTCAGAGTCCAAAGTCACAAGGGTCACAATGTTTGTACCATTAATCTTGTGTTCAATGTAATTTTGCCCGTTAATATCAAATGCAAAAATACGTCCGCTTCCAATAGAAGTATCCCCAAACCATATGTAATTTCTACTCTTATCATAAACTGGATATAAAGGTTGGATTTTATTGTTTGATATAGGGTATTCTGTCACATTGAAACTAAGCTGATCGAGATTTGGTTTTACTTTCAAATTGTTGAACGAGGCCACTATACCAGACATATTTTCTTTAATTGGCATTGCTTGGATCTCAAGATCCCATGTCCCAGGAATACCAAATGAAGCATTTGCAGAGAACGTACCTAGTGATTGCTTTTCTAGATTAGCGGTAATAGGACCGATTGACTTTTCAATTTGACTGTACTTTATTTCGGCTGACTGTACATCAATGGGTTGACCATCTATATCCGAAAATGACACCTTGAAATTGTTATTGCCAACTTCAAAAGGAGTAATGGACAAACTAACTTTGGTATTATTTTCGAGTAACCTGGAATTTAGGTAATTTTCATTCTGGGTTGCTGTGGTATTTGTGGTTGCTTGAAACTGATTCTGCGCTTCGCTAGCGGGAACACCAGTATTTACGAGTAAACCCACACTAATAAGCAAAGCTATTCCAAAAATGGATTCAATCACCAGAGCCTTCCTAAATTTAATGACTATTGATCTTGATTTTCTTTCGTTTTCTGGTTGCTCTTCTAAAATGGAGTTACTCAAGTTTTTCCCGATAACTTGTCGAACCTTTAGCAAACTGGTGACTTTTTTGTTGATGAAAAAACTACTATATCCTCCTAACACAACCATTAATCCGGCAAATAGAAGTTTTAAAATCAAAAGGTACCATATAACGAACCAATAACTAAACTC